>JBBQFE010000499.1:0-2908 GCA_038321605.1 Mycobacteriales bacterium
ATCCGCTCGACCGCGTAGCGGGCGATGTAGCCGGGCCCCTTCGCTCCCGGGAACTCGGATGCTGGCGAGAGGTAAACCTTGGCCAGGCGGTTGAGGAGATCCCAGGCGCCGTTGCTGGGCTCGACGGTGGCCCTGGCGCGAAGCACCGCGTAGGGGTTCAGGAAGGCCTCGTGGTCGCGGGGGCCGTCGAACGAGAGGACGACGCGTGGGTCGCGTTCGATGTTCCGCAGCTTTTGGTGATGACTCATATGGCCGCTGACCACCTGATCGCCGTCCAAGCCGATCCAGATGACCGTGGCCTGCGGGCCACCGTCGGGGTTGATCGTGCTGAGATGGGCCATCGGCCCGGACTCGATCAGACGTCGTAGTTCGTCTGGTAGCGCGCTCATGGGTAGGAGTGTGACGGGGTCTGAACGTGCCGACAGCAACGCTGGTGAAGTCTATGGCGCAGCTGCATTTCGGCCGCTGACGATGGTCAGGGCCGACGAGCGCTTCGACTCCGCTGACGTCGGCCTGCGCACGTCCGGATCGGCGGTGTAAGCGGCTCAGCCGCCGGCGTCCTCCGGCGTCGCGGACGAGCGCTTTTCCCATCTGCGACGGAGTCGAGCTCGCTATCGCCCTGGCGCCGTTCCGACCGCCCCGGAGCGGGTGTGGGAACGAGGGTTGACCGGTCGCGGCGCCGAGCGACTCTGCATAGGTGTAGTTCCTGAGTAGGTTGGTCTATCCGGGCCCCCTTGGAGGCTGAGAGCTGCCAAGCGACTCATCTCCAAGGAGAACCCGGATGCATCTACACGCTAATGCCGCGCTCAGTCTGAAAGGCCGGCGCCACTCGCTCGCTCCGTCGTCTTGGGAGAGCGCACTCTGACGCAGGCCGCTGAGGCGGCCGGAGTCAGTGTGCGCTGTGCCCGCAAATGGGCTCACCGCTACCGGGTCCAGGGCGAGGGTGGGCTTCATGACCGCTCCTCAGCGCCACACCGGATCCCCCACCGCACAAGTCAGCAGCGAGTCGAGGTGATCACCGCGTTGAGACGGGTGCGGTTCACCGGGCCCGAGATCGCTGAGATCCTCGACATGTCGCTGTCGACCGTGTCAGGGATCCTGAACCGGATCGGGATGGGCAAGCTCGGCCGTCTCGGTCTCGAGCCAGCAGTCCGGTATGAACGCGAGCGGCCCGGTGAGCTGATCCACATCGACATCAAGCGGCTGGGACGGATCCAGCACGGCGCGGGCTCCCGGTTCACCGGAGATGCCGCTCGCAGCAAGCGCCCGACTCGCAAGGATCCGCTCGGGGTCTACCGCCAGACCGCGGGCTGGGAGAGCGTGCACATCGCGATCGATGACTGCACCCGCCTGGCCTACGCCGAGGTTCTTCCCGATCAGACCAGGGCCACCGTGATCGGGTTCCTCAAACGAGCGGTCGCGTTCTACGCCCGACACGGCATCACCGTGCAGCGTGTCCTGACTGACAACGGTGGCGCATACCGCTCCACGATGCACGCTGTTGCGTGCCGCACGCTCGGGATCTGTCACCTCCGGACCCGGGCTTACCGCCCCCAGACCAACGGCAAAGCCGAACGCTTATCCGCACCCTCACCGACGGCTGGGCTCACGGCGCGATCTACCGCTCCAGCGCCGAACGGGCAGCTGCACTTGACGGATGGCTCTGGCACTACGGATGAAAGTCAAGTGGCGGGGACGGTTTCTGAGTGGGATCCTTTCGGGTGGTGCGGGTGACTGACGAAGCGAAGAGCAGGCGTTAGGGGCTTGTGGCCTGCCGCGCGGCTATGCCCTTAGAGGGCCTTTTGGATGCGCGCCCCGGTGTCGCACCCGCACCGCTCTTCTTGGAGGCTTGCCAGTCGGCGACGAGACGCTGATAGGCGGCTTCGGATTGGCTGGCGAGTTCCTTCTCGAGCCGTCGCTGATCGACGGTCGCGAATGTTCGACCCACGCTCGCCAAGCGCTTGCCCTGCTGGCGTGGCGCGCCGAGCATCAGCTCGAAGCGTCGGAGCTTCTCGCGATAAAGCGACGGCCGGCCGAAGGCATAGTCCTCGCCGCGGCGCAGCATGTTCCAGGCGATGACCACCAGCTTGCGAGCGACGGCCACGGTTGCGATGTTCGCACCGCGTCGAACGGCGATCCGCTGGTGAAACGCACGCAGCGGGCCGGTGGTCCGGGCGGCGTGCCAGGCAGCCTCGACCAACAGTCCCCGCACGGGTCCTGGTCCTTGCTTACTGATTCGGCCGTGCTTTGCTGGCTCGTTGCCTGACTGGTGCACTCGCGGGCTGAGCCCGAGATAGCCGACAAGGTGATCGGCGGTCGGGAATCGGCTCACATCGCCGATCGCGGCCATCATCGCTGTGGCGGTGACACCGCTGACCCCGGGCAACGTCATCAGCCGGCGGATGTCCTGGCTGGCGAGGACCTGCTTAGCGATCTCGATGTCGACGAGCTCGATCTCGCGCTTAAGGAAGTCGATCTGACGCAGGCACGCATCGACTGTCTGCTGTTCATCGATCGGCAGCAGCCGGCACTGATCAGAGAGCCAGACCCGCCCTTTGACGCCGAACACGTCACTCATCGGCGGCCGGCGCTTAAGCTGGCGCTGCAGCACCGCGTGGACTTGGTTCTTCTCGCGCACCCGATGACGGACCAGATGCATCCGTCGTGAGATCAGCCGCCGGCGCACCCTGGTCGGCTCATCCGGCGTCCATACCTCGGCGAGAAACCCCGCCGCGAGCAGACGCGCTAGCAGCTGCGCGTCGATCTTGTCGGTCTTCGCGCGCAGCCCAGTTATGCCCTTGACCGCTTTCGGATCTGCCAGCACCACCCGCTGCACATGCGGCTCGATCACCCGAGCGATCGCCAACGCGTTCGCGGTGGCCTCCATCGCCACCACATCATCCCGGGC
>JBBQFE010000500.1:0-2907 GCA_038321605.1 Mycobacteriales bacterium
CCGCTCTCCTCCAGCAGCGCCCCGGCGACCAGGGTGGCGACCGCGGCTGTCCCGAACACGGCAACGGCCTTGACAGTGCTGACACCTTTGGTCGTGGCGTTGGCCGCGCGCTTGCGGGCGGAGTGCCCGCGGGGCTCGGGCTGGGAGTCCGGGGCGTTCCCGTTGTCCTGCCAGGGCAGCTTCGAGGCGCGTTGGGTCAGGAACAACCCGACAACCCAGACCACGGCAATGACGACCACGTCTGGGGTGAGCCGGAACGCGATTGCGGTCTTCGGAAGCTGCGCGCCCATGACGACGACGGCCAGAACGGCGACCACAATCGAGCCCTCTAGGACGAGCCGCAGGCTCGCAGCCTGGTAGGTGAGGGGACGGCGGACGCGGACACCGAAGGCATCCAGGGCAACGAGCACGACCGTCTGGATCGCGATCCCGCCCAGAATGTTGCTGACCGCGACGTCAACTTTGCCGTTGAGGGACGCCGAGAGCGTTATGGCGATCTCGGGCAGGTTGGTCGCGACGGCGAGCAGGATCAGCCCGCCGAGAGCAGCGCCGAGGTGCAGCCGGTCCGACAGGACGTCGGTGTAGTTCGACAAGAAGATCCCGGCGACCCAAATGGCGCCCGCGCACAGCACGAAGACCAGTAGGGACGCCCAGAGAGGCAAGCTCGGCAGGAACACGACGTCGTTATCACCGTTCTGGCGCGCGCCAAACACAGCCCCGGGGGACAGGCAGGCTTTAGGTTTGCCGGGGTGGCCGCACCATCAGCTGCGAGGGAGTGTCCATGTCCAAAGCTCAGCAGGGCCGGCGACCGGCCGACGCGTTCGTCTCGTTTGGGATCAGCGGAGACCTCGCGCGCAAGATGACCTTCGTTTCGCTTTATCAGCTTGAGCGCCGCGGGATGCTGCACTGTCCGGTCCTCGGGGTCGCCGCGCAGGACTGGGCCGACGAGGATCTGCGGAAGCGTGCTGCCGAGTCGGTGACCGCGGCCCTCGGCGAGGAGCACGTCGACGAGGATGCGCTTAAACGTCTACAACAGCGCATGACCTACGTCGGTGGCGATTTCACCGAACCGGCCACCTATGCCGCAGTCAAGAAGGCCCTCGGTGGCGCCAAAGTGCCTGTGTTCTACCTGGAGATACCGCCCTCGTTGTTCGGCACCGTTGTCGAGGGATTGGCCACCGCCGGTCTCACCGAGCAGGCCCGGGTGGTGGTGGAGAAGCCGTTCGGCCACGACCTCGCGTCCGCTCAGGAGCTCAATGCGCGGTTGCGGGCCCTTCTGGATGAGTCGCAGCTCTACCGGATCGACCACTTCCTGGGGAAGCTTTCGGTGCAAGATATCCTTCATTTGCGGTTCGCGAACACGGTGCTGGAGCCGCTGTGGAACCGCAATTACGTCAGCAGCGTGCAAATCACGATGGCCGAGAACTTCGGCGTCGAAGACCGGGGCAAGTTCTATGACCCGGTCGGCTGTCTGCGCGACGTCGTGCAAAACCATCTCATGCAGGTTCTCGCGATGGTTGCCATGGAGCCACCGGCGCGCAGCGACCTGGACTCCTTGTCCAACCGTAAGCGAGATGTGTTCGCGGCGATGCCCGCGGCCAACCCCGACCACTACGTACGCGGGCAGTACGACGGATACCGGCGCGTCCCCGGCGTAGCCGATGACTCGACCACGGAGACCTATTCGGCGCTGCGCCTCGAGGTCGACAACTGGCGCTGGTCCGGCGTGCCGTTTTTTATCCGCGCGGGCAAGTCCCTGCCGCTGACCCAGACCGAGGTGCGCCTGATCTTTCGGGCCGCACCCCCGCTGGGCTTCTCCCAGTCCGACGAGAGGGTCGACCCCAACCAGATCGTTTTGCTCATCGACCCCCGAGCTGGCGCGCGCTGGGTGCTCCACGCTAGGCGAACCGATGGGCCCGGACTACGGCCGATCGATCTGGACGTGGATTTCGGCACGGAAGGCGACCGCCCCCCGGCGCCCTACGAGGTGCTGCTGCACGCGGCGATGCAGGGAGACCAGGGCCACTTCAGCCGTGAGGACTCGGTCGAGGAAACCTGGCGGATCCTGGACCCGTTGCTCAACCTGCCCACCCAGCCTAGCCCGTACGCCCCAGAGTCCTGGGGGCCGGCGGCAGCCGAACATCTGCCAGCGGAATTCGGCGGCTGGCACCAACCCTGGCTGCCAAAGGGTCCCTGAAGACCTTCCCGCGTCGTTTTGATTTGCCGTTGCCCCCCGCGCCCCAGATCTACGATTTCGACCTCAAGCCTTCGAATCCGAAACACATTTCTACAGGCCGTTCAGGTGCGCCTAGGCGGTCTGGGCGGCCTCCAGAGATTGCTCCTCGAGGCCCAACGGGTTGTCGTCCAACCGATCGGCGGTGGCCTTGGCCCAGTCGGGGCGGGCCGCCAATTCGCGGGCCTGCTCGATCGCTGATGCCATGGCTGCTTCGCGCAGTTCCGGGGTGATGTCCGTCGGTTGGGCGTAGATGTACTCCACGTCTGTGATGCCAATGAATCCGAAGATCGCCCGCAGGTATGGCTCCTGCAAGTCATAGGAGTGCATCGGGCTGCCGGCAGAATAGTCTCCGCCGCGTGCGGAGATGCAGATCATTTTCTTCCCGTTCACCATCGGGACGACCTGACCCGTCTCGTCGAACCGGAAGACGTACCCGGGCTGGATGATGCAGTCGATGTAGTACTTCAGCGCATACGGGATGCTCAGGTTCCACATAGGTGTCGAGATCAAGTACGCGTCCGCGGACATGAAGTTCTCGATCATGGCCTCGATCTGCGCCCAGGACTCGGCGTGGTTCTTGTCGATCGGTTGACCGACCATCAGCGTGTACTTGGCCTCGATGTTGTCACCGGTGATCGCCGGAAGGTCCGCGTTGTACAGATCGAGGACAT
>JBBQFE010000501.1:0-2904 GCA_038321605.1 Mycobacteriales bacterium
GGCTTTCGCCACCACCATCGTGGTATGACGTCGCGCAAGCCAGTGACCACATGACCGACACTCCGCTGCAGGTCGTGTTCGGCACCGGGCAGGTCGGCCTTGCGGTCGCCGCTCGTCTCGCCGAATCAGGGACACCGGTGCGGGCGGTGTCCCGACATCGACCGATCGGGCTGCCTGCAGGTGTTGACTGGCGCTCGGCCGATCTCACCGACGAAGCCGCGGCGATGGACGCGGCCAAGGGGGCCTCCGTCGTCTATCAGTGTCTCAACGCGCCCTATACCCAATGGCCGAAACTGTTTCCTCCGCTGCAGCGAGCCGTGCTGGCCGCAGCGGAACAGGCCGGTGCGCTGCTCGTGACGTTGGAGAACGTCTACGGCTACGGTCCCACCGGAGGTGCGCCGATGACCGAGGACCTGCCCCTGCTGGCCACCACGTCCAAGGGTCGGACCCGTGCCGCGATGACCACGGAGCTGCTCGCCGCGAGTCAGGCCGGCCGGGTGCGGGTCGCGATCGGGCGCGCGTCGGACTTCTTCGGGCCGGGCGTCACCGAGTCCACCCTTGGCTCCCGCGTCTTCGGCAACGCGCTGGCGGGTAAACGGGCTGACTTTCTCGGCGACCCCGAGCTGCCGCACACCTACAGCTACGTGCCCGACATCGCCACCGGGCTCATCACCCTCGGCACCGATCAGCGTGCCGTCGGCGAGGTCTGGCACCTGCCGGGTCCGGCGACCGGCACCACCCGGGACCTGCTCCGCGTCGTCGCCAGCGAGCTGGGGCACGAGGTCGGCGTGCGCAACGTACCCACGCAGCTGCTGCGCGCGCTCGGACTGGTGAGCCCGATGATGCGCGGGCTGGCCGAGATGTCCTATCAATTCGAGGAATCCTTCGTCCTGGACATGTCCAAGTACCAGGCAACCTTCAGCACCGCCACCACCTCACTTGCCACCGCCGTCAGCGACACCCTGGCCTGGTACCGAACCCACCGGAGCACCCCATGACCGTCACCCGCGCACCCACTCCCGCCGAACTGGCACCGACGGTCGCCTGGTCACAACGCGTCCGAAAGGTCGGCGGTTTCATCCAGCTGGCGTTCGCCGCCTTCTGGCTCATTCGCGGCGGTCTCAGCATCTCCGGCGCCTTCGGGACCGCGCTGGCTCTGGCCGGAGTCGTGCTCGCCGGTCTCGTCCTCGGCTACGCCATCCGCGTGAGCCGCGGCATCGGCGGCAGGCCCACCAGCCCCGAAGCCAAGCGCATCGAACGGTCGGTGAGCATCGCGACCATCCTCGAACTGGTGGCGTCCTTCGCCTTTCCCGTCATAGTGATCGCCGCCGGACGCAGCGACTGGGTACTGCCCTCGATCGCCATCACCATCGGGCCACTCCTGCTCTGGCTGGACCATCTCGTCCAGATCCCTCGGCTGCGACCGGTCGGCTGGGCGTTGACGGTGGGGCCATTCCTTTTGGTCGCGGTGATGTCGGGCTCCGCGCTCACCGCCACCACCGGACTCGGCGCGGGCCTACTGCTACTGGGAACCGCCACCGCCGGCTTCCACGACCTCGCGGTCCTTCGAGCTGCTGGACGAAACAGCGTCTGAAGGCGCCCAGCACCCTGCTACTAGGCCCGCGGCGTAGGCGTCATCGTGCGGTCGCGTGGCGTCATCGTGCGGTCGCGTGGCGTCATCGTGCCGAGGGTGTCCACCGGAAGAAGCGGAGCGCCAGTACAAGTCCACCGACGCCCCACACGGCGATGATCAACAGGTCGAGCCACTCGATCCGCACTCCGTGGGTGTTGGGATTCAGCGGAGTCAGCAAGGCGTTGTTCAGGTGCTTGACCGGAAAGCTGTCCCCGATGATGCGCAACGCCAGCGGCGGGTGATCGACGAGAAAGAAGTTTCCGGACAGGAAATACAGCGTGAGCGTGATGCCGGTACCGAGTGGAACTGCCGCCCCGGCCTTCTTGACCACCAGTGTGAACGCGAAGGCAAGGCACGAGAACGAAGCACAGGACACGAGCAGTACGAGGAAGACCGCCGGCAGACCGGCAACGGCCACCGGGATGCCGTACGCACCGCGACCGAGGATCAGCAGCGCGATCGATACCGCGAACCCGAGCACCGTGGCGGTCCCGACATGACCGGCGATGAATGCCCAGGTGGGGAGTGGTGTGCCACGGAACCGCTTGAGGATCCCGCTCTCGCGTTCCTGGACAAGATCGACGGCGAGGTTGAAGAAGGTGGCCGAGACCACTCCGATGGCGATGAAGCCTGCCAGCATGGGCGTATGTGCCTTGAGCGGTCCCGGCTGGCCGTTGTAGACGAAGTCCAGTGACTGATTACCGAACAACGACACGAAGATGACGACGTACAGCAGCGGCAAGCCGACGGCGAAGAACATCGCCTGCGGGTTGCGCCGGAACGATCGTCGCTGATAGCGGAACTCGTTCCACACAAGCGTGAGGTCACTCACCGCACTCCTCCGGTCAGCTGCAGGTATACGTCCTCGAGGCTCGGGCGCGCGACAGTGAGGTCTGCCAGTTGGAGTCGGTGCTGCCTGGCCCAGTCCAGCAGCAGAGCGAGGTCTGCCTGATCAGCATCGGCCAGCTCCACATGGTCGCGGTCGAGCCGCACATGTCCCGCGTTGAATTCCGGCAGTTGCTCGACGACGCTCCCGGCGGGCAGCCGAAAGCGAACGACGGTGGCTGCTTGATCGCGCCCACCGAGGGTGTCGGGCGTGCCCTCGGCGACGATGTGGCCGCCGACGACGACCACCACCCGATCGGCCAGCGCCTGCGCCTCTTCCATGTAGTGGGTCGTGAGAAGAATCGTCTTTCCGATCTCACGCAGCCTCGCTATCACCGACCATGCCTGGTGGCGCGCACTGGGGTCGAAGCCCGTGGTCGGCTCGT
>JBBQFE010000502.1:0-2889 GCA_038321605.1 Mycobacteriales bacterium
AGGCACTGCTGCGGGAGGGGTTTGGCCCATTACAGCAGCGCTTCGTGACGACGGCGGACCTACGGTACTTCGGCCAGGCTTTCGAGGTTCGGGTGCCGGTGCCCGCGGAGCTGTCAGATCCGGACCCTTCGGTGGCCAGGCGTGCAGCTGAGCGGGTGGCCGACGCGTTCCATGCCGCGCACCGGGCGCTGTACGGCTATGACTTCCAACACGACCCCAGTCAGCAGGTGGAGTGGGTGAATCTGCGTGTTACCGGGGTCGGGCCGATCCGAAGGCCGGTCCTGGCCCGGCAGGCTCCGAGGACCGGCGGCGTCGAACGCGCCGACAACGGCAGCCGCCAGGTCAGCTTCGACGGCGTCGAGTTCGTGAGCACTCCCTTGTATCGCAGATCAGACCTGGCTCCGGGCGACCAGCTCGTTGGGCCGGCGGTGATTGAGGAGTTCGGTTCGACGATTCCGATACATCCGGGTTTCGCAGTTCGCGTGGACGACTTCGGCAACGTGATCGTCACCCGGTGCGAGTCCGCCGGATGAGCGCCGCGCCGATGTTGACACCGGACTCGGGTCGTTCGGTCGATCCCATCGTGCTCGAAATCATCCAGGGCAGCCTGGCAGCGGTGGAACTGGAGGTCGAGACCGCGATAGCCCGGACCTCGCGGTCGCCGATGATTCGCGATGCCCATGATTTCAGAGCCGGAATCCACGATCGGCTGCTGCGCAAGCTCACCGGCCGTTCCTACTCCGCGCTGGTGCATCCGATCGTCCGTGACTTTCCGATCAGCCAGATGCGACCGGGCAATGTCTACTTTCACAACGACGTTTACCTTTCCGAGGGCGGCATCGGTCACCTGCCTGACCTGTGCGTGACCGTGCCGGTGTTCTTCGACGCAGGTGCGGGGCCTGAGGTGGTTGCCTTCGTCCAGGCGTTCGGGCACCACGACGACATCGGCGGAGCCGTGCCGGGATCGATGCCCTCGCACGCGACGAGCGTCTTCTCCGAGGGGCTGATGGTCCCTCCGATCAAGCTCTGGGACGCCGGTACCCCGAATCGCGCGGCGCTGACGATCATGACCCGCAACTCGCGTATGCCGGAGTCGCTGGCCGCGGACCTGGACGCGGAATGCTCGGCGTGTCTGATGGGCTCACGCCGGCTGACCGAACTGTTCCAGCGCTACGGCCGCGCGGTCATCGAGGCGTGTTTCGATGAGATCGTCGACCGCACCACGCGCACGTATCGGCGAGAGATCCTGTCGAAGATCCCGGTGGGCACCTGGAGCTGGGAGGACTACGCCGAACACGACGGTGTGGACGCGCCGAGGTTGCACACCCAGCGGATAACCCTGACCCGGACGGCCGCTGATGACGCCGAGGGCGAAAGGCTGATCGTCGACTTCAATGGGACCGCACCGCAGGCCAAGGGACCCATCAACCACTGCGGTGACTATGCCGACGGCAACTTTCTCAAGAAGTGGCTCGCGCCGATTCTGCGCAACCTCGCCGACACCCCCGAACGGATGGCCGAACTGGACGTCAACGAAGGAGTGGTGCCGCTGATCGAGATGCGATTCCCGCCACCGGGGACCCTGCTGACCCCCATCTTTCCGGCGCCCACGAATGCCCGGACCTTCGTGATCCTGCGCCTACTAGGGGTGCTCGCAGGCGTTCTGGCCAAGGCGGTGGACGGCAGGATGCCGGCGGATCAGGAGACCATTCGCTACACCGGGGTGTACGGAACAGACCGTGACGGCAAGCCCTATCTGATGCGCGAGGTCCTCGGCGGTGGTTCAGGCGGCCGCTACTACGCCGACGGTGAGGACACCATCCACGTGGTGCCGGATTCCCGCAATCTGCCGTCCGAGTTCACCGAGGCCAGGTTTCCCTTTCTGGTCGAGCGGCTCGGGCTGGCCATCGACTCCGGTGGCCCCGGTGAATTCCGTGGTGGTCTGGGTTACGACAAACACCTCCGAATGCTGGCCGACGCGCACTTCATGTCGATCGCGGACCGGTCCATCCTCGCCTGCTGGGGGCTCAAGGGTGGCAGGGCCGGCCAGCCCTTCTCGGTCACGATCGACCCCGGCGGCCCGAAGGAACGCATGGTCGATGCACTGGCTGACGCCGAGCCGGTACGAGCCGGCGAGGTGATTCGGATCCGAACCACCGGTGGCGGGGGGTGGGGCGACCCGCTGGACCGCGCCACCGAGTCGGTATTGCGTGATGTCCGTTGGTCAAAGGTGTCGGTGCCCGCGGCCGCGGCCGACTATGGCGTTGTGCTGTGCGGGGCCGGCGACGAACTGGCCGTGGACCTGCCTGCCACCGAGGCGTTACGCGCTGAACAGCGGGCGGCGCGCCACCCCGATGCGCCGTTCTTCGACCGCGGCCCGGGTTACGCCAGCCTTTCCGGCGGCAGGGCCTCGGCCGACTGTGATCGTCTCGGACAGCTCGGCGTGGAATGAGGTGGATCTCGCCGTCGCCGTACGAGATGGCGCGACGGGAGCGGGCCTCCGGGCCTGGTATCGGCGCCGGTCCCTACGATCGTGCCATGCCAGGTCCGTTAGCCGACATCCTCGTCATCGATCTCTCACGCGCGCTGGCCGGCCCGCACGCCGCGATGCTGCTGGCGGATCAGGGTGCTCGCGTGATCAAGGTGGAGGCGCCGGTGCACGGCGACGACACCCGCGGTTGGGGCCCGCCGTTCCTGTACCCCGACGGGGCCGATCGTGAGTCGACGTACTTCTTGTCGTGCAACCGCAACAAGGAATCGATCACGCTGGATCTCAAGAGCCCCGATGGTGTCGCGGTTCTGACCGCGCTGGTGAGCCGGGCCGATGTGCTGGTGGAGAACTTTCGTACCGGTGTGCTCGATCGGCTCGGCTTCACCATGTCCCGGCTG
>JBBQFE010000503.1:0-2889 GCA_038321605.1 Mycobacteriales bacterium
ACCTCCGGTGCTCACCTGTTCGGGTCTAGACAACGTCGGGCTGGATGTGGTCTGGCAGAAGCTGGAGCGGCACCGTGCGCACCTGCAGAGCGGCGGCGGGTTCGAGTCGAAGCGACGCCACCAGCTGATCGACTGGACCCGCGCCATGGTCCGCGACCGGCTGCTGGCGGTGCTGGACCAGCCGCCCGCGCGGCGCCTGGTCGCGGAACAGGAGGCTGCGGTGCTGGCCGGTGAAGTGACCCCCGATCAGGCGGCGGCCACCATCTTGGACGGCGTGGGCCGCCGGGGCTAGCCTCGCGGGTATGGCGATCGCCCGGTTCAAGGCCCTGTGCATCGACGCCGTGGAGGTCGGTGACGCGCAACGGTTCTGGTCCCAGGCGCTGGGTCTGACTCGCACAGTTGTCGGCGACGAGAGCTACCTCGCCGGTGCGCGGCCCGAGCAGACGCTCTGGATCAACGCGGTGCCCGAGCCCGTCACGGTGAAGAACCGGGTGCACCTGGACGTGTCCGCCCGATCGCTCGATGAGTTGATGGCCCTCGGCGCCGTCTTCGTGGAGCAGTTCGAGCGCTGGACGGTCATGACCGACCTCGATGGCCAGCAGTTCTGCGCCTTTCTGCCGCGGGTGAACGCAGACGGAGTGCCGGAGCCGGTACCCGAGTACCGGCTCAAGGACCTGGTAGTGGACTCGCGTGACCCGTCGCGGATCGCACGCTGGTGGCACTCGGTGCTGGGCGGAACCATCGGCTGTCACGACGTCCACCCGTGGTGGTGGTTGTCCGACATCGCCGACACCCCGTTCGGTTCGATGGACTTCGTCGAGGTGCCGGAGGCCAAGACCGCCAAGAACCGGGTGCACTGGGATGTCGAGGTCGACGACCTGCAACCGCTGGTCCATGCCGGTGCTCGCGTCCTGCGGCCGAGTTCGGCAGACCGGCCCTGGACTGTGCTCGCCGATCCTGACGGCAACGAGTTCTGCGCGTTCGAGGCCTGAGGGATCGGCCCGTCGCGAGCGGCCGGGTGGGGCTGACTAACCTGCTAGGGGTGCAGATCGCCCAGGAACTCGCCAATGGCTGGCTCGCCGGTCATGCCGACGACCTGGTGACCTGGCGTCGGGACCTGCACGCCCATCCCGAGGTCGCCTACAACGAACATCGCACCACTGCCCAGATCGAGGCGGTGTTGCGCAGCTTCGGGCTGGCCCCCAAGAGGTTTGCCGTCGGTACCGGCGTTATCTGTGACCTCGGTCCGGGCCCGCGGTACACCGCGCTGCGGGCCGACATCGATGCGCTGCCACTGCCTGATCGCAAGGATGTCGCGTACGCCTCGACCATCGAGGGCGTCTGCCATGCGTGCGGGCACGACGCGCACACCGCAATCCTGCTCGGTGTGGCCGGGTTGCTCAGTGGTGGGTTGGCCAGTGGTGGGTTGGCCAGTCGTGCTGCGGATCTGCCGGGTTCGGTCCGGCTGATCTTCCAGCCCGCTGAGGAGCGGATGCCCGGTGGCGCGATGGCCGCGGTTTCAGAGGGTGCCCTGGACGGGGTCGATCAGATCTTCGCGCTGCACTGCGACCCCAAGCTCGACAGCGGGCGGGTGGGTTTGCGGGTGGGTGCCATCACCGCGGCGTTCCACCAGATCGATGTGCGTTTGCGCGGACCCGGCGGTCACACCGCCCGTCCCCAACTGACCGTTGATCTGGTGTACGCCCTGGGATTGCTCGCCACGGAATTGCCGGGGCTGCTGTCGCGTCGGGTGGATCCCCGATCGGCGCTGTCGCTGGTGTGGGGCGCGGTCGCGGCGGGGTCTGCGGCCAACGCGATTCCGCAGACCGGTTCGCTGAAGGGCACCCTGCGGATGCTGGATCCAGAACTCTGGGACTCGCTGGAGCCGTTGGTCGCCGAGCTGATCGCGCAGCTGGTGGCCCCGACCGGCGCAACGGTCGAAGTGACCTACGACCGGGGCGTGCCGGCGGTGACCAACGACGCGCGGTTGGTGGCGTTGCAGAGCCGGGCCGCGCTCGGTGCACTGGGCCCGGACTCGGTCGCAGACACCGCGCAGTCGATGGGCGGTGAGGATTTCGCCTGGTACCTGCGGACGGTTCCCGGCTCGATGGCCCGCCTGGGAGTGAAGCGGCCAGGTGCCCGCGACGAGCTCGATCTGCATCAGTCGAGCTTCGACATCGACGAGCAGGCCCTGGCGGTGGGTGTCCGGTTCACCGCCGCGATTCTGGACGAGGTCTGGGCGCAGGCCTGATCGGGGTCTGGGCGCAGGCCTGATCGGGTCGGTCAGCCGTTGGAGCGGCAGGGACGATTGCGCAGTTCGGCCACGTAGTCGGCTGGGGCTCCTGCGGTTTCCGCCGCCTCGGCAATCAGCCCGAGATAGCGCGCGGAAGGCAGGCCGCCCTCGTAGGAATTGAGGACGTAGGTCCACGCCACCACATCGCCTTCGAGGGTGGATACCCGGAGCCTGGACGTTCGGTAGAGGCCGGTGTCGGCACTTTCCCACTTGTCCAGGGCGATCTGGTCCGCTGGCGTGATGTCATAGAGCGCCACGAACACCGCGCTCTGGGGCTCCTCGACGACCGTTGCGAGCGAACCTTCCCAGCCCAGGTCCTCGCCGCCGAACGTGATCCGCCAGTCGGCCAGCCAACCTGTTCCGGCGAACGGCGAATGTGGACACCGATTGCGCATCTGCGCCGGATCCATGTTCGAGCCGTAGGCGGCATAAAGGGGCACGATCGCTGAGACTACCGAGGGGGTGCGGGGCACCCTGGAGCCAGCCACCCGAAACTGGCGCCAACCTCCGTCCGACGTGCTGCATCCCGGGGGTTTGGTATGCACTCAGACCGTCATGGCGGCGTGGGTGCATATCAAACCCGGCAGGGCGCGGGG
>JBBQFE010000504.1:0-2879 GCA_038321605.1 Mycobacteriales bacterium
CTCCCGACGCGACAATGGACGACGGCGTGTTCGACGTGACCGTGGTGGGCGCGATCTCGCGGTTCACGCTGGCCCGGCTCGCACCGAAGCTGCCGGCGGCTGGTCACATCGGCCATCCAGCCGTCGCTCAGTTCAGAGCGACCACAGTCAGTTTGGCCGCGCCCGCGACGATGGCTTACGCCGACGGCGAAAGGATGGGGCCGTTGCCGGTCCGGAGCACCTGTGTCGCCGGAGCGCTGTCGGTGTTGGTCCCGGTCGGGTCCTCACCTGCCGGACTCAGCAGTCAGGCGCCCTGAGAGATGTAGCTCTCCAGGTGCTTGCGATCGAACTCCAACTGCCGGATCCGCGCGGCGACCACGTCGCCGATCGTCACGATGCCGATCAGCGAACCATCGGTGACGACGGGCATGTGCCGGAAGCGTCGCTCCGTCATCAGCAGCGCGATCTGGTCGATGCCATCGCCGGGGGAGCAGCTGATGACCGGGCTGGTCATGAGTTCTGACACCGGAAGGTCCAGCGCCGAGGCACCCCGGTCGTGCAGGCTCCGGACCACATCGCGTTCAGAGATGATGCCCACGATGCGATCGTCATCCAGCACCACCAGCGCACCCACCCGGTGTTCGGCGAGCGCGGCGAGCAACGCGGTCACAACCGCGTCCGGCGCGATCGTCACGACCGACGAGCCTTTGTGCTTGAGCAGATCAGCAATGAGCATCCAGACCACCTTCTCCTTCAGAGACGACAGTGAGACGCTAGCAGTGTTCCAGATCACAAGCAGCTGTTGGCGTCCAGAGAATCAGCGATTCGCGACCCGTAGGCTGAGAGGATGTCCTCGCCCGCGGAACGCTATTCACAGTCCCGCAAGCGTTCCAGGCTTCCGCTGCTGACCGAGTTCAAGGCAGGCTACGGCTTCGAGCTGGACGATTTTCAGCTGCGTGCCTGCGAGTCGCTGGAGAACGGCTACGGCGTACTGGTGTGCGCACCCACCGGCTCGGGCAAGACCGTGGTGGGTGAGTTCGCGATCCATCTGGCCCTGGCTGCGGGCCAGAAGTGCTTCTACACGACGCCGATCAAGGCGCTGTCCAACCAGAAGTTCAACGACCTGATCGAACGCTACGGCGCGTCGCAGGTCGGCCTGCTGACCGGCGACAACGCGATCAATCCGCACGCCCCGATCGTGGTGATGACCACCGAGGTCCTCCGCAACATGCTCTACGTCGGCAGCACTGCACTGACGGGCCTCGGCTACGTGGTGATGGACGAGGTGCACTACCTGGGCGACCGCTTCCGCGGTGCCGTATGGGAAGAGGTGATCATCCACCTGCCAGATGCGGTGCGCCTGGTGTCCCTGTCGGCAACCGTGTCCAATGCCGAGGAGTTCGGCGACTGGCTGGTGGCGGTACGCGGCGACACCCACGTCATCGTGCACGAACAGCGACCGGTGCCGCTCTGGCAGCACATGCTGGTCGGCAGCCGGATGTTCGACCTCTTCGCAGTGGATGACGCTGGGTTGGACGCCTCTGCGGCAAACGCCGCGCCGGAGCACGGCGTCAGGATCAAGGTCGACCCGGAACTGCGGCGGTTCATCCGCGATCGGATGCGGTTCGAGGATCCCCGCGACCGGGCCCGCAGCGGTCGCGCCGGGCACGGCGGTGGTCGTCAGTCGCACGGCCCCCGCTGGCGCCCGCCGCTACGTCCGGATGTGATCAGCCGACTCGACCGGGACGGCCTGCTGCCGGCGATCACTTTCATCTTCAGCCGGGCCGGCTGCGACGCCGCCGTCAAACAGTGTGTTGCCGCAGGCGTTCGGTTGACCACGGACCCGGAGCGGGAGCAGATCCGCGAGATCGCTGAGGCGCGGACGGCGACGTTGGCGCCCGAGGACCTCGACGTCCTCGGGTACTGGGAGTGGCTGGAGGGTCTGCAACGAGGCGTTGCCGCCCACCACGCGGGGCTCATTCCGGCGTTCAAGGAGGCGGTAGAGGAGCTGTTCGTGCTCGGCCTGGTCCGGATGGTCTTTGCCACCGAGACGCTGGCGCTGGGTATCAACATGCCCGCTCGGACGGTGCTGCTGGAGCGGCTGGTCAAGTTCAACGGCGAAGGACATGTCGAGCTGACTGCGGGGGAGTACACGCAGCTCACCGGGCGCGCGGGGCGGCGCGGCATCGACGTCGAGGGACACGCAGTGGTGCTGTGGAGCCCGGAGGTCGATCCAGACCAGGTCGCCGGGCTGGCCTCTACGCGCACCTACCCGCTGCGGTCTTCGTTCCGACCGTCCTACAACATGGCGATCAATCTGGTGTCACAGGTCGGCAGGGAGACCGCCAGGGCGCTGCTGGAGTCGTCCTTCGCCCAGTTCCAGACCGATCGCTCGGTCGTCGACATCACCCGTCAGATCACCCGCAACGAGAAGGCCCTCGCCGAGCTCGCGCCGGCGATGAACTGTCATCTCGGTGACTTCGCCGAGTACGCCGCGCTGCGCCGCGCGATCAAGGACCGCGAGAGCCTGCTCGCCCGCGCCGGTGCCTCGAACCGGCGGGCCGCCGTGGCGCAATCGCTCGAATCGCTGTCGGTCGGCAATGTCGTACGCATTCCAGCGGGTCGGCGGGCGGGGTTGGCGGTCGTGCTCGACCCGGGGACGTCGCCACTGGCCGACGCGCGGCCGATGGTGCTCACCGAGGACAAGTGGGCCGGCCGGGTCAGCATGGTCGACTTCCCGACGGCGGCAGAAGTGCTCGGCCAGGTGAAGGTCCCCAAGCACTTCAACCATCGCAATCCGAGCGCCCGGCGCGATCTGGCGTCCTCGATCCGGGCCCTTCGGATACCGGAGCTGCCGCACGGGTCTCGACGCCGCGAACGCAGGGCGGCCGCCGATGATC
>JBBQFE010000505.1:0-2870 GCA_038321605.1 Mycobacteriales bacterium
CTGCCACCACCATCACCAGCCAGGCCGCGGCAACCGAGAGGTTGTACTGGCCGACGTTGAAGAACACCTTCCACGGGGCCTTGCGCTGGCTCAGGTCCGAGGCCAGCGCGGCGACGCTGACGAAGAAGACCGCGGGCCAGATGCCCCACAGGAACAGGATCGCGCAGACGAATGCACTGGACATCACCACGCCCTGCGGATCGTGCCCGCGTCCCTGTACCAGTGGCAGCAGTTCCAGCAGGACGAGCAGGGCGGCGGTCATCGCCAGCGGCGGACCGGCGGCGTGCACCGGCGTGGAGAACGCGGAGAGGATAGCCAGCGCCAGCAGCAACCAGCCCGCGATGACCGTGAGGAGAAAGGCGCAGCTGAACAGCGAGACCGTCCTCAGCGATGGTCGCTGGATGCTGGACATGGGCTGACCTCACTGACCACAGGCTGAACTGCACTTGCTCGGAGCGCGGCCACCGACTTGACCGGGGGAGCCCCCGGCCGATCGGGCTACGCCGGGTTTTGGGCTACGCCGGGTTTTGGGCTAGGCCGGGCTTTCGGGCTACGCCAGGTTTGTAGTGGATTGGGACATGACTACTCAGATGGTAGATAAAATCTTAGTCAGGTGTCGGTAGAAACTCTATGCAATCCCGTACGAGATTGACTCCGGTCTTGACATCATCTCGGATCGTCCGAACTCGGACGCGGGTCAGCGGGCGGCGGCGCACCGCGGACGCCGGGCGGAATGCGAGAATGGGCCCATGCCTGACACCGTTGAAATTGGCCTCGGCCGGGAGGCTCGCCGCGGGTATCACCTCGACGAGGTTGCCCTGGTGCCGACTCGTAGGACCCGTGGATCGTCAGTGGTGTCCACCAGCTGGCAGATCGACGCGCACACCTTTGCGCTGCCGTTCGTGGCCGCCCCGTCGGACGCCGTCGTGTCGCCGGGCACCGCCGCGGAGATCGAGCGGCTCGGCGGCCTGGCGGTGCTGAACGGCGAAGGTCTATGGGCGCGGTACGAGGACCCGACCGAGGCACTGGCTGAGATCACCGCCGAACGAGGCTGCAGCACCGCACAGCTGCAGCGGATCTACGCGCAGCCGGTCTCTGACGAGTTGCTCGCCCAGCGGGTGGCCGAACTGCGAGCTGCGGGCGTACGGGTCGCGGTGCGGTTGTCACCGCAGCACACGGTGGCACTGTCGCCGGCCGTGCTCAAGGCCGGCGCCGACATCCTGGTCATCCAGGGCACGATCATCTCGGCCGAGCACGTCGCGTCCGAGCACGCCACCGATTCCGCGCTGAACCTCAAGACCTTCATCGCCGATCTCGACATCCCGGTGCTGGTCGGTGGCTGCACCAACTACCAGACCGCGCTGCACCTGATGCGCACCGGAGCTGCCGGCGTCATCGTCGGCTACGGAGCGCACTCCGGCTCCACCACCCACTCCGCCCTGGGCATCGAGGTTCCGATGGCCACGGCCATCGCCGACGCGGCCGCGGCCCGCCGGGCATATCTCGACGAGACCGGCGGGCGGTACGTCCACCTCATCGCCTACGGCGACATGTCGACCGGTGGCGACATCGCCAAGGCCCTGGTCTGCGGAGCCGACGCGGTGATGCTCGGCGAGCCACTGGCATCCGCGGTCGAAGCTCCCGGTGGCGGGCGGTACTGGGACGCGACCGCCTCGCATCCCAGGTTGCCGCGCTCGGCGCTCATCGACATCGACCTCGACGAGGCGGATCGGCCCACGTTGGAAGAGGTCGTGCTCGGGCCCACCGCGGATGCCAGCGGTCAGCGCAACCTGTTCGGCAGCGTCGCCAGGGTGATGGCCAAGTGCGGCTACTCCTCGGTCAAGGAGTTCCAGAAGGCGGAGCTGATCGTCAGCTCGCTGCGCTGATCAGAGCCGCTCCAGCACTCCGGTCATCTTGATGACGGTGTCGTCAGCCAGCGTCTCGAACGTCGAGGACAGAAACGGCTGCGCCAGCTTGGCCACCCCGTGGAAGTCGAAATGCGCGGCGTAGTGGATCTGGGTGCCTGAACCGTCCGGCCGGAACGACAGATCGTCGGTCGACGTCACCGTCTTGTTGGTGCCCTGGAACGTCAGATGGGTACGGGGATCGAACACGGTCAGCTCGTAGTCGAGTTCAGTCTCGCGGCCCCGGAACTTCGACACGTTGTGGAACTTCGCGCCCACCTGCAGCGGCCCGTTGTCCAGCCGGGTGGTGCGGACTGTGCCGGGGTCCCAGTCGTTGGTGTTGGTGAAGTCGGCCAGGTAGTCGAAGACGTTCTCGATCGGGGCCTGCACGGTGAAGGTTCGTTCTACGGTGAGCACTGCGGTCTCCTGGTGCATCGTGGTGACCCGGGGCGGCGGCCGGGGCCGAATCCGCGGGGGGTCTGGGCGGTAGCTGTTGACCGCTGTAGTGCCTGGGGCTACCAGCCCAGAGTTCCTGGTGCCCCCTTGAACGGTCCGACCACGTCATGGGTGATCCAGCCTCCGTAGAAGCCGCCGTCCTGGGGTCGGACCCGCTCGCCGTCGATCTCGCACCGCAGGCGACCGGGCATAAAGGAAAGGAAGGAGGTGATCTCGAGAAAGTCCGGGGTCGGCTGCTCATAGGACCAGGCTGCGTCGTGGGCCACCGCACCGTCCTCGCCGAGCACGTCGTAGTACGTGGCAAGGCCCTTGAATTCGCACCGGGTCGGCCGGGAGTCCGACCGGCGGATGGTGCCGTCGCGGACATCGTCGCGCGGCAGGTACCAGGTCGGCGGATGACTGGTTTCCAGCACCCGGATCGCGTTGCGGGTGTCGGCGACCAGAGTGTTTCCGAGGCGTACCACGACTTGTCGCGAGGACGGGTCCTGGCGCGGTGGTCGCGGGTAGTCC
>JBBQFE010000506.1:0-2870 GCA_038321605.1 Mycobacteriales bacterium
CCCGCGGGGGGCGCGTTGCTGGGCTCCGCGCCCGGTCGCCCCCCGCGCTCATCGGGCTGCGCCCCACGCCCCCCTCACACGGCAGCGTGCGTCCTGTCCTCTGCCGGTCAAGGGTTCGCTTCGCCGCTTCGCGCCCTTGACCAGCTCCCCCCAGAACACAGCCGGCAGTGATCGGCGGTACGCCGATCTGTGGTGTCCTTAAGAGTTTCGTTGCTACTTCACGTGAAAATGTGCGGCCCTTCGGGCCGCACCTACGACCCCGTTCGGCTTGACGGACGCGCCTCGTCGCCGCGCCAGCCGAACTCCTGTAGCCCACCTTCGCCGCAATCAGGGCCGACGCATGAGTCCGGCAGCGGCTAGCACGGGCTTGTGGGTGACCGCCCAACACAGCCGGGAGTCGGCGAGCCGCTCAGGACGACGAGTGTTGGCCGAAGCCTCGGAGCGCGTCGCGCAGAGCGGCGGCGAAGGCCTCCGGGTGACTGAGATGCGCGGCGTGCCCACCCGGCACCTCCGTGACGGGCACTCCCAGTCCGTCCGCCAGCCACTGCGACGCCTCGTAGAAGAAGTGCAGCAGCGCGTCCGGCGGGCGGTTGTCCTGTCCGGCGAAGACGACACACGGCAGCCGGACCTGGCGCAGCGCGTCGCGGGTGGGAAGATAGTCTTCGCTCTTCCCCTCGACCTCGAAGAAGACGTCGACGTTGCTGCCGAAGCGATCCCTCACCGACGGGTCCATGGCGTCGAAGACTTCGGCGCTGATCATCAGCCGCAAGAAGGACTCCAGCGCCGCCCTCGGACCTCCTCGCTTCATGCCCTCGTCGAAGCTGGCATCCATGACCGCGATTGCCGCGTCCGGGTCCGACGTCACCTCAATGAAGCCCGGTTCGTGAAACACCGCACCAGTCAGCAGCTCAGGTCGACGCAACATCAGCTCGGCGAGGATGCCGCTCCCTGAGCTGATACCGAACGCTGCCGCAGGTGCCAGGTTCAACGCCTGCAGCAGTGCGGCGGCGTCGTCGGCCTGCTCCCGCGTGCTGGTGCTGGTCCAGCGCGGCGGCCGTGGACTGCGGGAGGTGCCGCGCCGGTCGTAGGTGACCACCGTGAACTCGTCGGCGAGCAGCTCGGCGACCGGCACGAGGTGGCCGCTCTCTCCAGGCGATCCTGGGATCATCAGCAACGGCGGTCCCTGGCCGCGCAGCTCGAAGAACAGCGACGTCCCGTTGACCTCGAGAAGTGTCATCGCGGCCTCCGACGGTCGATCACGCGGTCCTGCATGGCGGATCGGGTGACGATGGCGCCTCGCGCGGTCGCTGTCCACACCCAGACGCGGTCTGACTGTTGCGCGGCCAATGGATTGACCCGCTTGCGTGGAAACCTGGTTGCTGCGGCCTGACCCCGGATCCACCGTTGATCTTGGCTGTGGTGGGGCTGCGGTCAGCCGGTGCTGATCTTGTAGTTCGACGGGCAAGCGCATCGAGGTCGAGGCGACCATGTGGCGAGAGGTCCGCGACGGCAAAGGCTCATCGGTGCAACACCACTCGACGTGCTGACGCTGCTTACGCAGGTCGGTGCGATGTCAGCAAGGCGATGCGCGGGCTGCTGCCCAGCTTATGAACCGGTCTGTCCACGACTCGCCCCATGGTTGACCGACGCAGTGCAGGCGCGGACCTTGCGGTGGCGGTGGAGATCGCGGTGGTTCTGCCGGTGCGTGCCTTCCACCGCTGAGGAGTGCAGATGTCACAGGTTGTTGGCTCGGCGAGCACGGACGCGGTCGCGGTTCCGGCACCTCGTCAGGATCGGGTGGAGTCCCGCATGGTCGACGAAGAGCGGCTTGGCGTGCTGCTAGGCCAAGTGGTGAGCGATTTGGGAGCGGTGATGGCCGTTCCTCTGGTGCTTCTTGGCGACCGGGTCGGGCTGTTCGAGAGCCTGGCACAGGGTGCTGCCACGGCCTCGGAGCTGGCGGAGCGGGCGCATCTGTCGGACCGTTACGTGCAGGAGTGGCTGCTGGCCATGGCCGCGTCCGGGTACATCGACCACCTCGGCAATGGCACCTACGTGCTGTCCCCGGAGCAGTTCGAGATGTTCTGCAACCCTGACAGCCCCGCGTACGTAGCGGGAGGCTTCCAGGCGATGACGGCGGCCACCCGCTCCCTCGACCGGCTCACGGAGACGTTCCGGACCGGCGACGGCATCGGGTGGCATGAGCACCACGCTGACCTGTTCACCGGCACCGAGCGCTTCTTCCGCCCCAGCTACGTCAACCTGCTGACCAGCACGTGGATCCCGGCTGTCCAGGGACTGCAGCAGCGCCTGGAGGAGGGGGCGCGGGTGGCGGACGTGGGGTGCGGTCTCGGCGCGTCGACGCGCGTGCTGGCGGAGGCCTACCCCGCCTCGACCTTTGTCGGCAGCGACTATCACCAAGCATCGATAGAGCTGGCCCGAACCAGGGCGGCTGAGGCAGGCCTGGCGGATCGAGTCACCTTCCAGGTAGCTGGCGCGCAGGACCTCGACGGCCAGTACGACGCGATCATGATGTTCGACTGCCTGCACGACATGCCCGACCCATTGAGCGCGCTACAAGCCGCCCGCCGAGCCCTCACAAGCGAGGGATGCGTGGTCCTGGTCGAGCCGCTGAGCGGCGACTCCATCGAGGACACCCTGAACCCGGTCGGACGGCTCTTCGCGGCTGCCTCGGTCTTCCTCTGCCTGCCCAGCGGACTGTCAGCCGAGCCCCGAACCGGCCTCGGTAACCAGGCCGGTCCTGCCAGGACACTGGCCCTTGCTGCGGAAGCCGGGTTCACCACAGCACGGGAAGCGACGCGCGCGCCTTTCAACATCGTCTACGAACTCCGGCCATAAGATCATCTCGGTCC
>JBBQFE010000507.1:0-2867 GCA_038321605.1 Mycobacteriales bacterium
CACCAGGCAGCCGAAGGCCCCGCGCTCGCCGCCCGCCTCATCGCCGGCATCGCCCGCCGACTGGGCATCGACCCGAGCCCACCGGCCGGCATCGTCCTTCCCGCCTACGCCGACCGCCTGCAGCAGGTGCTGGCCGAGGCCCAGCTACCTGACGGTGACCCACCCGCCATCGACGTCACCGAACCCAGCACCGCCGACGCCCGGGCCGAGCTGACCAGGCTGCTGGACGCCGATTCGGGTGAACCCGAGGGCTGGGTACTGCCCCTGCACCGCAGCGAGGACGGTCGCCGCTGGGCAACCACCCGGTGGCGTACTCGCCGGGGCCGGCTGATCCTCATCGCCGGGACCTCGCCGGTGGGAATGCGGCTACCGCTGCGATCGATCAGCTGGACGCCGCCACCCGGACGTCCCGACCGCTCCCCGTTCGCGGAACCGGCGGACCTGCCCGATCAGGCTGACCTGGGCAGCGCCGGCGAGGTGACCCCCGCCGATGTGGTCGAGGTGACCGATGCCCCGACGACGGCCTTGACGGTGGAATCGCGCGAGGGCCATCTGTTCATCTTCCTGCCACCGCTGACCGAGCTCGCAGATGCCATCGAGCTGCTGGCCGCAGTCGAGGGCGCCGCTGCAGAACTCGGCATCCCGGTGGTCCTCGAGGGCTACCCCATCCCCGGCGACGACCGGTCCCGCAGCCTCAGTGTGACGCCCGACCCCGGCGTGATCGAGGTCAACGTCCAACCGGCGTCGTCCTGGTCGGAGCTGGTCTCCATCACCGAAACCCTCGATGCGGCCGCCCGCGAGAGTGGGCTGGCCACCGAGAAGTTCGCCTACGACGGCACGCATACCGGCACCGGCGGTGGCAGCCACCTCACCCTGGGCGGGGCAACTCCGGCCGACAGCCCGCTGCTGCGTCGGCCGTCATTGCTGATCAGCCTGCTCACGTTCTGGCAGAACCACCCGTCGCTGTCGTACCTGTTCTCCGGACGGTTCATCGGTCCGACCAGCCAGGCTCCGCGGGTCGACGAGGCGCGGCACGAATCGCTCTACGAACTCGAGATCGCCTTTGCCGAACTGGACAGGCTCGCCGACCTGGCCCGGCCCTGGACGGTGGACCGGGCCTTGCGCCACCTGTTGACCGACATCACCGGCAACACCCACCGCGCCGAATTCTGCATCGACAAGATGTTCAGCCCGGACTCCGACCGCGGGCGGCTCGGCCTGCTGGAGCTCCGCGGCTTCGAGATGCCGCCGCACCCGCGGATGTCACTGGTCCAGGCGCTGTTGGTCCGCAGCCTGGTTGCCCGGTTCTGGAGGGAGCCGTACCGGGCTCCGCTCGTCCGCTGGGGCACCCGCCTGCACGACCGGTTCCTGCTGCCCGCCTTCGTCGCCGACGACCTGGCCGAGGTGATCGCCGACCTCAACCAGCACGGCATCGCATTCGAGCTGGACTGGCTGCAACCGTTCCTGGAGTTCCGCTTCCCGCGACTGGCGCGGCAGCGAATCGGGCCGGTCACCGTCGAGCTCCGGGGTGCGATCGAACCGTGGCACGTGTTGGGTGAGGAGGCGACCGGCTCAGGCACCGCACGGTACGTCGACTCGTCGGTCGAACGCCTTCAGGTGAGTGTGACCGGGGCGGTACCGGGACGGCATCGCCTCAGCTGCAATGGCGTCGAAGTGGCGCTGCATCCGACCGACACCGCCGATGAGCAGGTCGCGGGCATCCGGTTCCGGGCCTGGGCACCACCGTCCGCGCTGCACCCGACGATCGGCATCCACTCGCCGCTGGTGTTCGAGATCATCGATACCTGGAACGACCATTCCCTCGGCGGGCTGACCTATCACGTCGTGCATCCGGGCGGCCGGGCCTACGACACCCCACCGGTCAACGCCAACGAGGCCGAGGCCCGGCTCGCCGCCCGGGTGGTGCCCGGTGGGCACGCGGCTCCGGTCTCTGCCACGCCGACCGCCAACGTCGCCAGACCCGGCGCGGAGTACCCGGTGACGCTGGACCTGCGCACCGTGATCGTCGGGCACGGGGCTGTCGGGCACGGAGCTGTCGGGCACGGGGCCGGCGAACCCGACCCGTCCGGTGCAGCGCGGTGACCGGAGCGGACCTCACCCGCGCCCCTGACGACATCCTGGCCGGCTATCTCGGCGGCGGCCCGAGTCGTGGACGTTTGGACGAGATGATCGAACCGGGTCGCGGTCTGCGGCCGGCCTGGCGCGGTGTCGGCGAGGTGCTGGACGAGCTCGGTCAAAGCGGGCTGGCGGAGCGCCACGGGGCGATCACCCGCTTGCTCGAAGACGACGGCGTCACCTACCGCGCGCACGGGTCCACCGCCGACCAGCCGTGGAAGCTCGATCCGCTGCCCTTGCTCATCGACACCGCCGACTGGACCCGCCTGGAGTCAGGGATCGTCCAGCGAGCCGAACTCCTCGACTGCATCCTGACCGACCTCTACGGCCCGCGCCGGCTGATCTCGTCCGGCCTGCTGCCGCCTGCCCTGATCTTCTCCCACGGCGGCTTCCTGCGGGTGGCCGATCGGATCACGCTGCCCGGGGCGCGCCAGCTGTTCCTGGCCTCGGCGGATCTGGCGCGCGACGACGACGGCGCCTGGCGGGTGCTGGCCGACCGGACGCAGGCGCCGTCCGGCGCCGGCTTCGCGATGGAGAACCGCAGTGTGCTGTCGCGCGCACTGCCCGGCCTCTATCGGGGTACCGGAGTGCACCGGATCGCCCCGTTCTTTCGCACCATGCGCCAGTCGTTACAGCGGATTGCCCCGCCGCGGGCGGACCGTCAGCCGCCGCGCATGGTGCTGCTCAGCCCGGGCGCGGAGAGCGAAACCGCCCGCGGCGGGGCAATCCGC
>JBBQFE010000508.1:0-2862 GCA_038321605.1 Mycobacteriales bacterium
TCATGACCCGCCGCCGCCAGGCGTACGAGGCCTACGTGGAATGGATGCCGTTCCGGCTACCGTCCCAGCGCACCGTCGCCCACCGCGGCACCCGCTTCTTCAAGCGCTTCAGCTTCGGCACCCTGGCGGACCTGTCCGTGCTCGAGACCCGGCAGAACCGCAGCGCCCAGATCGACGTGGCGCCGTTCACCAAGACCGGCGGCGGCTTCATCCCGACCGGCATCCCTGCGGTCGATGCCCAGCTGGCCGATCCGAGCCGGCACCTGCCCGAACCCGAACAGCTCGCGTGGCTCAAGCAGGGCCTAGCAGATCAGGACGCCGGCTGGCACCTCATCGGCAACCAGGTCGTCATGACCCCGATCCGCTTTCCCGGTGCGGCACTTGGCCTTCCGGCAAACCTGACCCTGCTCAACTCCGACCAGTGGGACGGCTACCAGGCCGATCAGGCCGACCTGATCGGACACCTGGCCGGGCTGCCCGCCGCCGCCGGGGATGCCGTCGTGCTCACCGGTGACATCCACTCGTCCTGGGCGACGGACATTCCGGCAAACCGCACCGCGACCTCGTACACGTCCGCCGGGGTGGAGTTCGTCTGTCCCTCCGTCACCAGTGACGGGTTCTACGAGGCGGTTCGCTCCTCGCTGCCCGCCGGTGCACCGACGGCCACCGCGGTCGCGACCACGCACGGTGTCACGGGTGCGGTTTCGGCAACGAACCCCTGGGTGAAGTACCTCGACGGGGTCGGTCACGGCTTCACCCTGATCGACGTGACCCCGAGCCGGGTGCAGGCCGACTTCTACCTGACGCCGGTGCCGTCGGATGCGTTGCCCGATCCGCGGGTCAGCCCGAGCGTCGACCCGGTGTACGCCAGAAGCTGGCAGACCCTGGCAGGCAGCCGCGCACTCAGCCCGGCCACCGGCCCGGTGGCCGCCCGATCAGACGAACCCCACCAAGCACCGTCGCACCCCGAAAGAGGAGTTCACTCATGAAGAAGTGGCAACGTGGCATCGCAGCAACAGCAGCCGTGGCAGCGCTGACCGCGCTGGTACTGGAGGCCTCACCCGCCTCCGCGTCCGACCGGGATCGTGCCTACACCTTCGCCGTCATCGGCGATATCCCCTACGGGGACGTGCAGATCGCGAACTTTCCCAAGGTGATCGCGCAGATCAACGCCGACCCCGCGGTGCAGTGGGTCGATCATCTCGGCGACATCAAGAACGGTTCGAGTGTCTGCAGCGACGACTACTTTCAGTCCATCAGGGCCGACTTCGACCAGTTCAAGGACCCGCTGGTCTACACCGTCGGCGACAACGAGTGGACGGACTGCCACCGGCCGAACAACGGCGGCTACAACCCGCTGGAGCGGCTGGCCAAGATCCGCCAGGTGTTCTTCCCCAACCCCGGCAAGACGCTCGGCCAGCATCCCGCCAGCGTGCTCTCGCAGAGCGACCAGGGGATTCCCGAGGACGTCCGCTGGGAGCGGGCCGGTGTGTCGTTCGCCGCGCTGGACATCGTGGGCAGTAACAACAGCCTGGTGCCCTGGACCGGCAACACCGCGCCGACCCCCGAGCAGACCGTCGAGGTGCTGGCACGGACGGCTGCGGTGATCCAAGAGATCCATGACGCGTTCACCGACGCACGGCAACACCACAACCGGGCGGTCACCCTGCTCACCCAGGCGGACATGTTCGACCCGACGGTGCCGGCGCCGAGCTTCGCCGACTACTACGGCTTTCAGCCCATCGTCGCTGCGATCGCCCGCGAATCAGCTACGTTCCGCGGCCCGGTCTACCTCTTCAACGGCGACAGCCACGTGTACAACGACGACAACCCGCTGGCGGCCGGCTCGAAGTGGCTGTCGTTCTACGGCATCAACCAGCCGGTGCAGAACCTGACGCGGGTGACGGTGGACGGCTCGACCAACGTGAACAACTACCTGCGCGTGTCGGTGAACCCGCACGGCCAGCAGGTGCTCAGCTGGACCCGGGTGCCGTTCGCCTTCTGAGCTCAATCGCACCTTCTGAGCTGTCTAACCCTTTGAACGCGGGCGCACGGCGGCTGGCGGGTCACCGTCAGCCGCTGTGGAGTCCCGATTCGCGCAGGGTCACGTTGAGCCGTCCGGCGGTCAGGCCGATGTCGTCGGGGCCGGTGCCGACAAGGATCTTGGGCACGCCGTGGAACGCGAGCCTGGACGGCCCACCGAACACGAACAGGTCTCCGGAGTCGAGCAGGACGTCGGTCCACGGACGGGTGCGGGTCTCGGTGTTGCCGAGCCGGAACTTGCAGCTGTCACCGAGGCTCAGGGACACCACCGGTGCCAGGCTCCGCTCGTCCTTGTCCTGGTGCAGGCCCATGGTGGCCGCCGCGTCGTAGAAGTTGATCAGCGCGATATCGGGACGGTACGGCGCAACGCCCGTCTCCGTGCCGCCCACGGCGCAGTCCTGCACTGCGCGCCTGCCCAGGTCTCCGAGCCAGTCCGGGAAGGCGGTCACCGGTACGCCGTCGGGGGTGGTCCGGGAGTACCGGTAGGGCACCCAGTCCCACCCGAGGCAGACCGAGCGGACGGACATCGGGCGGCCGTTGGGCATCGTCAGCGTGCGCATGCCCGCCGGGCCGGCCGCCCAGTTGCGGCAGGCCGACACCAGTTCGCGTTGGGCGGCAACGTCCAGCCAGCCGGGCAGATGGAACGCTCCGGGGGCGACTTCGACTACGGCGGGCACCCCTTCATACCTACCAGAGCCCTGGCGTCCACGCTCAGGCCAGGCGGGTGACCTCGACCGTCACGCCCAGCGCCGAGGACTTCGGGCCGGAGTAGATGCCCTTGAGCGGTGCCACGTCGTCATAGTCACGGCCGCGGGCCAC
>JBBQFE010000509.1:0-2855 GCA_038321605.1 Mycobacteriales bacterium
GCTCGATGTCGCTGTGCGCGCCGCTGAACGCGGACTGGTTCGCACAGATGATCGCGTTGGCGTCCAACGGATAGAAACCCCCGGCCTGAAAGCCGTAGTGCGTGCCCGCCGGCGCGAGTTTGGTGGCGCCCGTGCCGGGTGGTTGGTACCCGTCGTGACCCATCGCACCCCACCGGTAGGCCAGGTCCGCGGCCGACTCGGCATCCTGGCGACTCAGCATGCTGGCCGTCGGATACCACCAGCCGGTTGCCCGATCAGCACTGCTGAAGGTCGCGAGCAGTGGCCCGTCCACCCTGTCACGCACACCGGCCAGTGCCCCGCTGCGGGAGCCGTCGAACGGTAGCGGCGATGCGAACGCGAAATGTGAGAACGCGCCCTGGATGAGCAGCAACGACTTGATGTGACTGGCCGATCCGGTCCAGGTGCTCGGTACGCCCGTGAGGCTGTAGGACACCAGCCGTGCCCCGAAGCTGTGGCCCATCAGGTGGATCCGCAGCGAGCCACCGGCCGCGTCGACGAAGCTGGCGAGCAACGGGCCAAGCCCCTTGCCGCCGATCACACCCGCCCGGTTCTTCATCTCGTAGTAGGAAAGCGTGCGCATCACCTCGCGAGCCCCGGACCAGAGGGTCGCAAAGGGATTACCTATTCCCTGTGCGGACGAACCAGGGCGGTTGGCCATCGCAGCAGCGTGGCCGAGGGCGGTGCTCGCGTCCGCGCCGATCAGCGCCGATTCCCCCGCGTCCTCGGGAGCAAGCGAAGGGGTGGTCACTAGGCCGTTGGCCAACTGCTGGAACTGGGTCAGTGCCGTCGCGTCCTGTGGCTGGCTGTCCAGCAACTGGCCCATCGTGGTCAGGGCCTGGTGCTGGTCGGGAAACGCCGGTGCGAGCGCGGCAGCCAGCTGCGCACCGGTGGACTGCGGGGGCGGTGCGGCCTGAGCAGTTGCCGCGGGCTCGTCCTCAGGGAACAGCAGGGACGGCCAGATCAGCCCGATCGCCGCGCAGCTGGTGACGTGGGTACCCAACTGTGCAGCCAGCAGCGTGAACATCGAGGCGTACAGGTTGCGCGCCGACGGCACGCTGTTGTTCCACCCGTGCGACAGGATGAACAGATCGGTGATGCCACCGGCCGCGAGGGCGGCAGGCACACCACCGTCGCCGGATCCCGTGGTGGTGTCGAGGGAGCCATCGGCGTTGAAGTCGACCTCGAAGTACCTCAGCCCGTTGAAATCGGTCATCACTGCCTCCTGGAGAATGGACTGGGCTCAGACGCTGGACAGCGCCCGCATCAGGTCGATGAGCCCCGCGCCCTGAAAGAACTCGTGCCGCCCGAGGCTGGTCGCGCTGGCACAGAACAGCTTCTTGATCTCGTCGGGCTGGCCGACGTATTCCCGCCGCGCGGACAGGAACGCGGCGATGACGCCCGAGACATGGGCCGCCGACATCGAGGTGCCACTGTCCTCGATGTAGCAGGCGATGCCCGCCGGGTCACCTTTGACCGCCGCCAGCGGAGTCACCCCGGCCCGCATGGATCCGGTCGCCACCGAGGTGATGCGTTCGCCGGGCGCCAGTAGGTCCGGTTTCAAACGGCCGTCCAGCGTCGGGCCCTTCGACGAGTCGTAGCTGACGCCGTAGGTATGTGGCTTGTACCGGTGGGTCGAACCCACGGTGATAGCGCGCGCGGCGTTGCCCGGATCGGTGATGGTGGACAACCTGCCCGACACGTCCGAGCTCGATCCGGTGACCGTCCCCGCGGCACCGGAGTTACCGGCGCTGACCACCACGACCACCCCGGTGCCCACCAGCAGATCCACCTCGCGGCACAGCGGGGACTGGCCCGCGGAGAATTCGCCGGGAATCCAGTCGCACCCCAGCGACAGATTCACCCCGTGAATGCGCAGATCCCGCCCGCCCGAGTTCGTCTCACGAACGTATTCCAGTGCATCGATGACGACGCTGGACAGGGTGTCGCCGGAGTCGTCGAGCACCTTGAGACTGACCAACCGCGTCTGCGAGGCGACCCCGGTCAGGCTGGCACCCTCGGACAAGGTGCGGCCGATCCAGGACGGCAGGCCGTTCAGGGTCGGATCATTGGCGGCCACCCGCAGCAGTGCGGGATCGGTCGGCGATGACCCGGCGATGATGCCCGCGACATGACTGCCGTGGCCGTACGCGTCCTGCAGGGGCGCCTCTGGTGGAGTCGGTTGGCCGGTCGATGCGGCGATCGTGCCGGTGAAGTCACGATGCAGGACTGCGACCGACGGATCGGTGAGCGTGCCCAGGGCGAAATGGGGATGTTCGCCGTCGATACCGGAATCGACCACGGCCCACACGATTCCGCTGCCGCTGCTGCCATAGGTGCGCGTGGCAGCATCCGCCTTGACGGTGGCGACCGACCGATCGAGGTGACTGTGGATCACGTAGTCGGGCCACACCTGATAGATGCTGACCGGATGGTCCGGTTCGGTCGTCGACTGTCGGTCCCGATCCAGCAGGCGTTGCAGTTCCGCCGAGCTGAGCGAGGCGCGCATGTAGTGCGTGCCCACTGCGACCGGCGCGGCCGGAGGGTCCGTTTGCCCATCGAATTCAAGGGAAAACGTCTCGATCAGCAACGCGCGGGCATCGGCCGGCCGTTGACCCACCCCGACCCGGAGCTCGATCAGAACGGCCTGCCGTCCGTCCAGCGTTCTCACCAGCCGGTCGCGGGTCTGCTGGTCGACGGCGGAATCCGTTCGCAGCAAGGGACTGACGATCGCCCGCGACCGTGCCCTACGGGGATCTGCCTGCCGCGCCGAACCTGCCCCGGCCTTCACGGCAGCGCCCTCCGCACGGAGCCAACTGCTCGGCTGAACTCCGGAA
>JBBQFE010000510.1:0-2844 GCA_038321605.1 Mycobacteriales bacterium
GGTGACCGCGCTCTGGCTGGTGTGCAGACTCGTTTCGAGCAGCGGCAGCACCGGACTGACCATCGACTGCAGGAGCGAGTAGGCGCCGGTCGCAACGGCGAGCACGATGAACGTGATCTGGTACCGCGCACGTGGCGCAGCACCTTCGGCGGGCGAACCCGCGGGGCCGGCGGAACCGGCTGCTGAACTGGCAGCAGAACTGGACATCGTCATGGTCTCCCAGGAGGGCCGGGTCGGAGCTCTGCTGCCCCAGTTACTTTGCCGAAATAACGATCACGTGAACAGGACACTTCCGTGACGGCCGACACTGATACCCAGGTCACACCCGGCGCTGAATTCGCTCAATTGCCCCGGAAGTAGCCGCGGCCCACCCCTGCAGATCCTGTGTGGAACGTGTATGACTGGAGCACAGCTTGTTGAGAGTCCATCCAGAAGTTGAGCCGGGATGCTTCGCCTATGCAGAGTTCGATGGCCACCGCGCGGCAGGGTGCCGGCAGCGGAAACCGTCCGGGTGCCCCCGTGCCCAGACGGTTTCTGCGGGTGCCCGCCGAGCCGGTGCTCTTCGTGCTCTGGGCAGGCGCGGCGGCGGTCATCTTTCTCTGGTGGCAGGACACCCCGGCGGTCACCGGTCTGGGCGGCTGGTTGACCAATGCCGGACGGATCACCGGCCTGCTGGCCGGTTATCTGGTGGTTGTCCTGCTCGCCCTGATGAGCAGGGTGCCCGCCGTCGAGCGCGGCGTCGGAACCGACCGGCTCGCCCGCTGGCACGCGATGGCCGGCCGGTACACGGTCTGCCTGGTGGTGGCGCATGCGCTGCTGATCATCTGGGGGTACGCGGTCACCGATCGCCAGAGCCTGGTCGGCCAGACCGGCTCGCTGATCACCCGCTACCCGGACGTGCTGATGGCCACCGTCGCGCTCGGCCTGCTGGTCATGGTCGGTGTGGTGTCGGCCCGTGCAGCCCGCCGCCGCCTCAGCTACGAGACCTGGCACTTCGTCCACCTCTACACCTACCTGGCAATTGCCCTCGCGTTCAGCCACCAGTTCTCCACCGGGGCGGATTTCATCAGCAACCGGCCCGCCCGGGTGTGGTGGTCGGCCATGTACGTCATCGTCGGGGCCACCCTGCTCTACTTCCGCGTGATCAGGCCGATCGTGCAGATGTTCCGGCACTCGATGCGGGTGGTCGAGGTACGCCGCGAAGCCCCGGACACCGTTTCGCTGTGGATCACCGGCCGGCACCTGGACCGCTTGGGGGCCGAGGCCGGGCAGTTCTTCCGGTGGCGGTTCATGACCCGCGAACTCTGGTGGGCGGCCAACCCGTACTCGCTGTCGGCTCCCCCGTCCTCCAAGACGCTTCGGATCACGGTCAAGGATGCGGGCACCCACAGTCGCAGCCTGTTGAACCTGCAACCGGGCACCCGGGTGTTCGCCGAGGGACCCTTCGGCGCGTTCACCTCGGGTCAGCGCCACCAGAAGAAGGTGCTGCTCATCGCCGGCGGAGTGGGCATCACCCCGATTCGCGCCTTGTTCGAATCGCTTCCCGGCGCGCCCGGCGACATCACCCTGCTGTACCGGGCCCGATCGGCGACCGACCTGGTGTTCCGCGACGAGCTGGAGTGGATCGCGCGCCAGCGTGGCGCCCGGGTGCTGTACCTGTTCGGTCCCCGCGGGAACGGCCGTCGTGCCGACCCGCTGAACCCCGCCGAGCTGGGGAAGATGGTGCCCGGCCTGCGCGAGCACGACATCTACGTGTGCGGGCCTCCCGGCATGACCGAACGAGCCCGAGAGGCGCTGCGGCACGCCAAGGTGCCTCGTCGCCAGATCCACCACGAATCCTTCACCTTCTGAAAGGGGACCACTGCCATGACTCGTGTTCTGTTGGCCATCACCGGCACGGTGGTGGGCCTGGTCGCCCTGCTCAGCTTCAAGACCCACCCGGTCAACGCCGGCTCGCTGCACGGACTGCCGGCGGCGGGCCTGCCGGCCTCCTCGAGCGCCGCCGGGGCAGCAACCACCACTGCGGCACCGCCCAACCCGACCGCGACCGGATCGTCGCCGGCAGCCACGCCGACGAGTACCACGGCAGCGGCGACCGCTCCCAGGACCATTGACGGGCAGGCCATCGACACCCGGTACGGCACCGTTCAGGTACGCGTGGTGGTGGCCGGCACCAAGATCCAGAACGTGTCCTTCCTGCAGCTGACCGCGTTCGACCAGCGCTCCCAGGACATCAACAGCCAGGCCGGACCGATGCTGCTGCAAGAGACGCTGACGGCACAGAGCTCCCAGATCGACAACATCAGCGGCGCGACCTATACCTCCGACGGTTACCTGCAGTCCCTGCAGAGTGCGCTGGACCAGGCCGGCATAAAGTAACCCCCGTGGCGGACCCCACCAGGAACAACCGCCGCGTGGTGCACTGCATGGGCACGGTGTTCTCGTTCGACGTGCGCACGTCGGAGCTCGGCGTGGGGGCATTGGAGGACGCGCTGGATTCCGCCGAACTGCTGCTGCACGAGGCCGACCGGACGTTCTCCACCTACCGGTCCGACAGCGTGGTCAGCAGGGTGAACCGGGGCGAACTGGAGGCAGCCGACGCCGACGATCTGACCCAGCAGGTGCTGGGCGGCTGCCGGTACTGGCAACGGGTGAGCGACGGCTGGTTCACCGCCTACGCCACCGGCGCACTGGACCCGTCCGGCTATGTGAAGGGCTGGGCGATCGAACGCGCCAGCGACCTGCTCCGCGACGCCGGCTCGAGGAGTCACAGCATCAACGGCGGCGGCGATGTGCAGTGCGTGGGCGTGGCAGCGGTGGACCGTCCCTGGCAGATCGGCATCG
>JBBQFE010000511.1:0-2819 GCA_038321605.1 Mycobacteriales bacterium
GATCAGGCCGACCCGGGTCAGCGCCCGTTCGACGTCGGGCGTGAGTGGCACCGAGCCGACCCGTCCTAGCTGCACCAGCAGCAGCGACCCCGCCAGCGCCCCGAGCCCGATGAGCATCGCCCATTGGGCGGCTGCCTCCCCGGCACCGGGAAGCGGATCGGCAGGTCGCGCCGCTGTCACCTGCGCGCGGGTCCCGATGCCGAACACGACCACACCGGACGTCTGATGGCGGTCGTCGCTGGCCACCGTTTTCCAACTGATTCGATAGGTTTCATCGGGTAGGTGACCAAGTGCGACCAGCACCCGATCAGTGCCGACCAGTGACACCGGTGCGACCGGGTACGACACGCCGTGGCTGTCCTCGATCCGGACCACGGTGAGCGACGGCTCGACGGCCTCACTGAACTGCAGGCTCAACGAGGCAGGGGCCGCTGCCAGCACCTGGCCGTCCTCGGGATTGCTGGACAGAAGTACGGAATGTGCTTGCGAGACAGGAGAAAACGCCAGCTGAAGCAGTACCGCGCACAGCAGCGCCGCAGCCAGAGCGCCCACTCGCCGGATCAGCCGTGCAGTCATCGATCCCCCAGTTACAGTCCAGATTGCCATGCGTACGTGGCCGATCGGCCAATGCGCGCGACAGGCAGTCACCGTACGTCCGGGAGGTCGCGACACGGGCCGAGGTGACATGACGTTGGCGTAGAGGACGGTTCCGTCATCCCCGGCTGCGACTCCTGTCCTAGGTGACGAACGCTCCATCCTCGATGACGAGCCCCTCATAGTCATGTCGCCGGAGGTCGCACCTGGGCTTCACTGCGACACAACGCCGAAAGCCGTGGCGTGCTCACAGGGGAGTCATCGATGTTCAGAGCCGCCCGTCGTACGTCGCGCCGTTCCCGAATCGTTCGCGCCCGCGTCGTGCTGGCCGTCGTTGCCTTCGCGGCGCCCGCGATCGCCTACGCCGCCGCACCCTCGGTAGCAGCCCCCGTGCCGCAGGGGTGGACCGCGAACGGGCATCCCAACCCGGCGAGCGACCTTTCGGCCTGCTCGACCAGGGCCACCGGCACCCTGTGTGTCCGCGCCGCCGAGGACTCGATCCTGCCCGGCGCGAACCTCGGCGGGCAGGGCCCGAGCAAGAACGACCCGGTCACGACGTACAAGTGGCTGCTCAACAAGGACAACACCGGTGGTGTGACCCTGGGCGCAGACGGCAAGACGCCCATTGCCGCAGAGACAACCAAGTGCCACCCGATCACCTCGACCAACCCCAACGGCAACCCCAATTACCCCAACCCGATCGGCGGCGGCAGCCCGATCACCGCCGACGGTTCGCCCAACCCGGATGCCTGCAACTGGCCCTCGATCCACAGCATCACGTCGAGCCCGGTGGTCTCCGAGGGCAACCAGAACGACTGGAACACCGTCAGCGGGCTGCCCCTACAGGGCACCGGCACCGGACGCGGACTGCCCAACGGCAAGTACCTGGTGTCGGTCACCTCGAACGGATTCCAGATCGGTGGCGCGCACTTCTCGGTCAACAACGGTGTGTTCACCGGTCTGGACGTCACCTCCAGCGGCTCGATCGCCGTCAGCCTGAACCCGCTGCCGATCCCGCTGACCAACATCCGGCTCAAGGTGTACGGCGACATGGCCTCCACCAACGCCCAGTGGGACGAGCAGTCCGAGTTCGGCCTGCCGGGTTACAACGCTCACTTGACCGACTACGACGGCCCGGTCAACGTCGACTACTACAACAACCCGCTCTGCACCGCGTACCTGCTGAACCCGCCCTACAACGCCCGGACCCACCCGGACCCGACCGACTCGGCCTATTCGGTGAAGCTCGGCCTCGATGGCCGGCCGATCGTCGACGCTGCGCATCACATCCGGGGCAACTTCGAGGTCAGCGGGCCGGCCACCGGTTCGTGCACCAGCGACTCCAACGGTGACATCCTCATCCCGAACATGGCTCCGAACCGTTACGGCTCCTCGGTGATCGCCGATCAGGTCGGCGGCGTCGACCCGGTGACCACCAAGTACCTCGCCCCGCAGTCCACCTGCCCGGTGCTCGGCACCACCGCTGACTCGTTGACCACCAGCGCCATCAATGACCAGGCCTGCTGGGTGCAGACCACCACGCTGGAAGGCAACCACGACTTCGACACCTGGCCGCAGGCAAACTCCACCGGCTACGACACCGAGTTGCTGGTCGGCGGCGAGCTGGTGCCCCAGGTGCAGTTCGGCTTCGTCCGCGCCGGCTGCATGGCCAACCCGGTCACCGGCACCGTCGATTTCGCCGGTCTGACGAACCCGAAGCGGTGGCTGTCACCTTCGGACCCGGCGTGTGCCACCGTGCCCAAGGCGCCCCGCGCGCCGGCTGCGAGCGGATCCATCAGCGGCAAGATCATGGGTGCTGCCGCGTACTACCCCGGCCTCGGTGGTCTGGCGGGCACCGGCGGAAACGCGGGCACGGCCGGCTACAAGTTCGACCGCCCGGTCCACCACCCGTGGGTGACACTGTCGGACCTGACCAACGGCGACAAGACCATCTGGGCGTCCAACGCCTCGCTCGACGGCAGCTTCACGATCCCTGGCGTGCCCGACGGTTCGTACTCCATCGCGGTGTGGGACCAGATGCAGGACTACATCTTCGACTCGTTCAACGTGACCGTGTCCAACGGCAAGGCCACCGACCTTGGCGTGGTGCCACTGCTCGAATGGTGGACCCGGATCACCGGCAAGATCTGCATCGACACCAACGGCAACGGTCGCTGCGACGCCGGCGAGAAGGGCGTGCCGAAGTTCACCGTGCAGAACCTGGA
>JBBQFE010000512.1:0-2816 GCA_038321605.1 Mycobacteriales bacterium
AGGCCGACGCCGGACCGTCGAGCTACCCGGGCACCGATCGGGCCATCTCGATTCCGCAGCCCGGGCCGTACACCGACATGGGTTGGCCGATCCGGCCCGCGTCGTTGACCGAGCTGCTGGTCCGGGTGGCCACCGACTACCCCGAGATCCCGCTGGCGGTCACCGAGAACGGATGCGCCTACCCGGACGTGCTGTCGGGCGACGGTGCCGTGCACGACCCGGAGCGGATCGACTACGTACGCCGCCACCTGGCCGCCGTGCACGCGGCCATCGAGGCCGGTGCTGACGTCCGCGGGTACTACCTGTGGTCGCTGATGGACAACTTCGAGTGGGCCTGGGGTTACTCGAAGCGGTTCGGCATGGTGCATGTCGACTACGACAGCCTGGTGCGCACGCCGAAGGACTCCGCGCTCTGGTTCCGCGACGTCATCGCCGCGAACGCCGTCGAGGTCTGAGCATCGACCCCTGAAGTGCCGGCAGCCGCCGATCCCTGAGGGTCGGCGGCGACGCGGCAGCGGGCAACCGGCTTGAGCCTGTGCCGCGGGCGATCAGCCGGCGGGAACCGCGAAGTAGCCGAACAGATCGACGACGACCTGGCTGGTAGCCGCCACATGCACCTGGAACTGACCCGGTAGCGCGCTGGTAGGCGCAGACAGCGTTGCCAGTACCGCGTTCGGTACCGGTCGGTTGTTGCTGAAGTTCAGCGAGGACGTGAGCGGTACGGGACTGCCCTGCGGGTACACCGTGAAGTACCCGTTGGCCGGACTGACCGCGGTCATGCCGGTCCACACCGCGGTCGCCGTGTGCGGCACCCCGAAGTATCCGGCACCGTCATAGGTCGGATTGGTCGCCGTCGTCAGGGCACCCCTGGCCACCCCGTTGCCGTAGCGGCTGTCCGAGATACGGACCGGACTGGGCAGCGCCACGTACCGCGCGCCGGCGGTGTTGCCCGGTCCCGTACCGAAGTACCCGACGACGTCGACGACCGCGTCCGCGGCGGTGCCGGTATTGCTGAGCTGAAAGCTGCCGTTGACCAGTCGCACCACTGCCATATTGGCCCGGGTGAACTTGAGGTAGTTCAGCGACGAGGTGCCGGTGTACGTCGTGCCGACGGAGAACGCCGTCAGGTAGCCGGCACCGGTCTGGTTGGTCACCGTCAGGTTCACCGCCAGGGCAGCGTCGAGCGGCACATTGAGCCCGGCGGGGACGGTCACCGTGATGGTCTGCCGCGCCGCGAGCGGAACGTGCTGCTGACCGCCACCGGGCGCCGGCAGATGCCGGCTGTCGTAGATGCGATTGGCATTGCCGGCGGGCAGCGCGAAGTAGCCGGCACCCGCCGTGCTGGTCGGCGCTGCGAAGTAGCCGAGCAGGTCCACGTACACCGACACCGCTGATCCATTGTTCTGCACGATGAAACTGTGGGCCGCGTTCACCTTCACGGTGGCCAGCACGGCGGCCACCGGGTCGGTGAGGCTGAGGTTCAGGTTCGAGGTACCGGCGAACTTGTCAGGAAAAGCCGCCAGCGTGGTGGCACCGGTGGCGTTGACCCCACCGAGGTTCACCACCACCGCCGTCGCGTCCGACGGAACCGAGGACGGCAGCTTGACCGTGATCGTCTTTCCGGTCGCGAGCCGGGGCACCGAGGTCTTGGTGGTGTTGGCCACCCGGACCGGCTGAGCGAGCGCCACGTAGTTCGAGCCGGCCACCGGCTGGATGCCGCTGGGCAGCGGGTCACCCAGCTGCAGCACGCCGTGCCCGGCATCGTTGGTGGCAGGGTTGACCACCGGGCTTGCGCGCCGCTCGAGCAGCGCCTCGAGGTCGGACGCGTCCAGCGCCGGGTTCGCGGCCAGCACGAGGGCGGCGGCACCGGCCACGTGCGGAGCGGCTGCCGAGGTGCCGTAGAAACCACCGGCGCCGGTTGTCGGATTCTGGGCGAACTCGCTGAGGTTGGAGGCCACCCCGTCGAAGCCGACGATGTCGGGCTTGACCCGGCCGTCGATGGTCGGACCGCGGGAGGAGAAGTACTCGAGCTTGTTGTAGTACTGGCTACCGTCGGCAGGATTTGCGTCCAGCGCACCCACCGCGACCGCCCACGGCGACGAGGCCGGTTCCATCACGCTGCCCGCCGCTGCGCGCGTTGCGCTCTGGCTGCTGAGGTAGGACGGCGAAATGTCACCGCCATAGGACAGGTCATAGCGCAGCGCCGGCGTCCCCTTGGGGATCAACAGCGCGATGACGAACGAATGCGGCTGAGCGCCGGCGCCGGTATAGCTGATCGACTGGAACTCCGACGGCTCGCTGTTGGCGGGGTGGTTGACGTAGACGGTGGCACCGATCTGGTTGTTGGCCTGGTCGTATTCCTTGATCCCCAGCCGCACGTTCAGCGACGACAGGGGCCACTGGTCCCAGGCCACCGAGAGGTAGCCCGACGTGCCGGGGCCCAGGTTCACCACGTCCTGCTCGTCGTTGGCGCCGTTGAGGTCGACCAGACCGTCGGCGTTCGCATCGGTCAGGGTGCCGCTCCAGTGATCGGCGGCGCTGTTACCGGCCGACTGCATCCACAGCACCCCGGCCTCGCGTGCGGTGCGGACAGCGCGCTCGGTGGTGCCCGCACCGCCCTGACCGTCGCCCCGCGACTCGGTGGGAAAGCCCAGCGAGCTGGTGGCGATCTTGATGCCCGCGCTGACGATCTGCGCCGCGGACTGGCTGAAGCCGCCGCTCTCATCGACGCAGTAGAGATACAGAGTTGCCTGCGGGGCCATCTGGTGGACGATCTCGGCGACCGCGGTGCCGTGCTGGGAGGTCGTGTCGTCCGC
>JBBQFE010000513.1:0-2816 GCA_038321605.1 Mycobacteriales bacterium
GACCCACTACGCCGCCGGGCCCGAGAAGATGGAGAAGGCCATCGCCGGGATCGAGGGGGAGCTGGAGAAGCGGCTGGCCGAACTCGACGGTCAGGGCAAGCTGCTCGAGTCCCAGCGGCTTCGGATGCGCACCACCTACGACATCGAAATGATGCGCCAGGTGGGGTTCTGCTCCGGCATCGAGAACTACTCACTGCACATCGACGGCCGGGCACCAGGCAGCGCGCCGAACTGTCTGCTGGACTACTTTCCCGAGGACTTCCTGCTCGTCATCGACGAGTCGCACGTCACGGTCCCGCACACCGGCGGCATGTACGAAGGTGACATGTCGCGAAAGCGGACGCTGGTCGACCACGGCTTCCGGCTGCCGAGCGCGATGGACAACCGTCCACTCAAGTTCGAGGAATTCGTGGATCGGATCGGCCAGACCGTGTACCTGTCGGCGACACCGGGGCACTACGAGCTCGGCAAGGCCGGCGGCGACTTCGTCGAGCAGGTCATCCGGCCCACCGGGCTGATCGACCCGGAGGTCGTGGTCAAACCCACGAAGGGCCAGATCGACGACCTCGTGCACGAGATCAAGATCCGGTCCGAGGCCAACGAGCGAGTCCTGGTGACCACGCTGACCAAGAAGATGTCCGAGGATCTGACCGACTACCTGCTCGAACTGGGCATCCGGGTGCGTTACCTGCACTCGGAGGTGGACACCCTGCGCCGCATCGAACTGTTGCGCGAACTCAGGATGGGCGAGTACGACGTGCTGGTCGGCATCAACCTCCTGCGTGAGGGGCTGGACCTGCCCGAGGTCTCGTTGGTCTCCATCCTGGACGCCGACAAGGAGGGCTTCCTCCGCTCGGGAACGTCGCTCATCCAGACGATCGGGCGTGCAGCGCGCAACGTATCCGGGCAGGTGCACATGTACGCCGACCGCATCACGCGGTCCATGGAGCAGGCAATCGACGAGACCAACCGGCGTCGCGACATCCAGATCGCCTACAACACCGAGCATGGCATCGATCCGCAGCCACTGCGGCGACGTATCGCAGACATCAACGACCTGCTTGCCCGTGAGGCCGAGGACACCGACGAGCTGCTCTCGACTCCGGTCGGCGGATCGGGTCGCGCCCAGTCGCGCGGCAAGTCTCCAGTCCCCGGCCGTGGCGGCCGGGGTGCCACCGGTGGGGTCATCGGAGTCGGTGCGCACGCGGACGGAAAGCTGGACGTGGCCGAACTTCCGCGTGCGGAGCTGGCAGATCTCATCCAGCAACTCAACGACCAGATGTTGGGAGCGGCTCGCGAGCTTCAGTTCGAGGTCGCCGCGCGCCTTCGCGACGAGATCCAGGAGCTGAAGAAGGAGCTGCGCGGGATGGACGCGGCCGGGGTCCGCTGAGCGATGCCGGCGAAGGGCTCAGACACCCGGCGGGCGTGCACCGACCGAGGCCACGGCCCGGGCACCGACCGCGTTTCCCTGAGCTACCGCGGTTGCCAGATCGGCACCCCCGAGCAGGGCGGCCAGCACTCCGGCAGCAAAGGCGTCACCGGCGCCGGTCGAATCCAGCACCCGGGCCGAGGGCGTGGAGATGACCCACAGGTCGTCGCCGACCGCGATCATCGCCCCGTCCGGACCACACTTCACGATCACCTCCGCGCAGTGCCGGGCCAGGACCTGAGCTGCCGCCGCGGGCTCGGTGCAGCCGGTCAGCACGCTGGCCTCATCGCAATTGGCCAGCAGCAGGGTGTCGGTGGATAACAGGTCCAGAAACCTCTGCGCGCCGAAGGCCTTGATCGGGCTCGCCGAAGCGGCATCGACGGAAATCCTGGCGCCCACTCCGATCGCGCGTCCGAGCAGGTCCATCGCCGCATCGCGGGAGCCGTCCTTCAGCAGGGAGTAGCCCGAGACGTGCAGCCGGTCGTCAGGCGACAGTGCCAGGGCCGACAGGTGAGCGCCGTCCAACCGGTCGTTGGCACCGGCTGAGGGGACCATGGTCCGTTCGCCGTCGGGCGACACCAGCACCAGGCAGCACCCCGTTGGCAGAACGGGATCCACCGACACCTCGACCACGACGCCCTGCCGCTGGAGGGTCTGGATCACCTCTCGCCCGGACAGGTCATCGCCCACCCGTCCCGCGTAGGTCACCGGCACGTGCAGCGCGGCCAGCCAGGCGGCGGTGTTCGCAGCGGCGCCGCCGTGACGGAAGGATATCGGCGCCGGTGTGTCAGAGCCGGCAGCGAGCGGACCGTTCAACACCGCGATGATGTCGATCATCGCATCGCCCAGGCAGATCACCTGCCCGGTCATTGCTGTGCTGCCACCGGGTCATCGGCAAGCCCGTCGGTGGCGCTGCCCGTGTAGGCGGCTGCGATCTGGGCGGCTACCCGGGCGTTGTTGAGGACCAGCGTGACGTTGGCGGTCAGCGATGCCCCCTTGGTCTGGCGGTGGAAGAACTCAAGCAGGAAGGGCGTTACCTGCTTGCCGTGCACGCCCTCTTCGGCCAGCGCGGCCAGCCCCGCAGCCAGCGTCGCATCGTGCAGGTCGACGTCGAGCTGATCGGCGACCGGAATCGGGTTCGCTACCACCAGGCCATAGCGGTCGGTGCCGAGTTCCCGCCTGGATCGAAGTATCGCCGCCACCTCGGCCGCGGAGTCGACCCGCCAGTCCAGTCGATAACCGGAGTCTGCGAGGTAGAAGCCCGGAAACGCGTCCGTCCGATAGCCGATCACACCGATGTTCAGGGTCTCCAGTCGCTCAAGCGTTGCCGCCACGTCGAGGATGGACTTGACCCCTGCGCACACCACCGTCACCGGTGTCCGCGACA
>JBBQFE010000514.1:0-2812 GCA_038321605.1 Mycobacteriales bacterium
GTGTGCACCCAATCGGTGGAACCTGCGGAGTCGAGCAGTCGCTGGTCGGTGGTGCTGGCCTCCGCCGTGGCCGACTGTCGGCGTAGCGAGACCGGTCCGCTCTGGCGGGCCGCGGGCCGCCGGCTCGGCTCGGGGTGTTCATGGGCGTCCGTCATGGCCCTCACCCTAGCCAGCGATCGAGTCAGCCCCGCGGTTTCCCGAGGCGCTCGGCGAGCCATCTTGTGAGCGTGCCACAGGACAGGATGTACCCGACGGACAGCACCGTGGCGAGGTCGTCGGAGCTCAGAGCCCTAGCCACGATTCCGAACACCAGCATCGAAAGGGCGACCGCAACGAGTGCCCAGCGTCCCCGTGCGGTGCTCCACAGCTGCTCTCGCGCCTTGCTGTACGTCAGTAGCCCGCTCATGTGCACTACTCCCCCGCGGTGACCTTTGTCTTATCAGACATCCGACACACTCGTCGGTAAACGGCGGAATTACTGACGGGAGATGTGCTGAGAGTCAGCGGTTGCCGAGGAACGTGAGCAGAGCCTGCTCGGACTGCTCGATGAGTTGCAGGTCAACCGACTCGTCGGCCTTGTGCGCGAGGTTCGGGTCACCGGGGCCGAAGTTCAGCGCCGGGATGCCGAGGGCCGAGAAGCGGGCAACGTCTGTCCAACCGAGTTTTGCCTGGGCTGGCTGCGCGATCGCGCTGACGAACGCTGCGACCAGGGGACGGTCCAGGCCCGGACGCGCCGCCGGTGCCGAGTCGGTGATGTCCACTGCGAAGCCGTCGAACACCGCCCGCAGATGCTCCTCGGCCTGCGCCTCGGACAGGTCCGGTGCGAACCGGTAGTTCACGGTGACCTGGCAGGCATCGGGGATCACGTTGCCGGCCACCCCGCCGGTGATGAACACCGCGTTCAGGCCCTCCCTGAAGGTCAGACCCTCCACCTCGACCTCGCGGGCCCGGTAGTCGTTGAGTCGCTGCAGGATCGGGGCAGCGGCGTGGATCGCGTTGGCGCCGAGCCAGGATCGCGCGCTGTGGGCCCGGCGCCCGGCAGTGGACACCACGGCTCGCATGGTGCCCTGGCAGCCGCCCTCGATCAGTCCGTTGGTTGGCTCCAGCAGGATCGCGAGGTCCGCATCCAACAGGTGCGGCTGCTCCGCGGCGATCCGGTTCAACCCGTTACGGGCAGCCTCGATCTCTTCGCAGTCATAGAAGAACCAGGTGATGTCCACAGCGGGCGACAGTTGGCCGGAACCGATCAGGTGGGCGGCCCGCAGCTGCAGCGCGACACCGGACTTCATATCCGAGGTGCCGCAGCCGAACAGCCGACCATCGCGCACCTGCGAGGGCAGGTTGCCGGCCAGCGGCACGGTGTCCAGGTGGCCGGCGAGCACCACCCGTCGCGCGGCGCCGAAATCGGTTCGGGCGATGACGACGTTGCCCGAACGTTGCACACTCAGCCGCGGGTACCCGACCAGGCTGGTGTACACGGCGGCCGCAATGGCGTCCTCGGCCCCTGAAACGGATTCGATGTCCACCAGCGCGGCCGTCAGCGCTGCCGCGGAGACGGTCAGGTCCAGGACCGGAATGGGGCGCACACCGGCCAGCCTAGAGGCCCGGACAGACTCGACGGCAACCCGCTCAGCGACACTCGTTAGGGTTGTCGGCGTGACCAGCAGCGCAACTACCCCCGCCGCCGGACCGTTGGCGGACCTGGCGACGCCGGCAGCATCTGGCCGTACCGCCCATGGCTTCGGCCTGGCCACCGTTACCCAGGCCACCGGGCAGGTGCTGGACGTCTACTACCCGGCGCCCGCTCTCGGGGAACCGATCACCGGCGACGCCGCACCCGCCGAGCTGGCCGCGCTGGTTGGTGTGGACGAGGTCCGTGGGGTCCGTACCGAGGTCGTGCACACCGTCCTGGACCTGGACGACGACCCGATCGACACCGCCGACATCTATCTGCGACTGCACCTACTGTCGCACCGGTTGGTCCGGCCGCACGGGCAGAACCTCACCGGCATCTTCGGCCTACTCAACAACGTGGTCTGGACGAACTACGGCCCATGCGCAGTCGAAGGATTCGAAACCGTCCGGACCCGGTTGCGGGCCCGCGGTGCTGTCACCGTGTTCGGGGTGGACAAATTCCCCCGGATGGTGGACTACGTGGTCCCGACCGGAGTCCGCATCGCCGATGCCGACCGGGTGCGCCTCGGCGCTCACCTGGCCAGCGGGACGACGGTGATGCACGAGGGCTTCGTCAACTACAACGCCGGCACCCTCGGTAATTCGATGGTCGAGGGGCGCATCTCGGCCGGGGTCGTCGTGGGTGAGGGCTCGGACGTCGGTGGCGGCGCCTCGATCATGGGGACGCTGTCCGGTGGCGGTACCCAGGTCGTGTCGGTCGGCAGCAGGTGCCTGATCGGCGCGAATGCCGGCATCGGGATCTCGCTCGGCGATGACTGTGTCGTCGCGGCGGGCACCTACGTGACGGCCGGATCCAAGGTGACACTGCCCGATCACACGGTCCGCAAGGCCGTCGAATTCTCGGGGCAGTCAGGGCTGCTGTTCTGGCAGAACTCGGTGACCGGCGCCCTGGAGGTCAGACCGCGAAGCGGCCAGGGTATCGAGCTGAACGCCGCGCTGCACGCAAACTGAGCAGACAACGGCCGGCGCCTCAACCGGTCACGATCCATTCGACGAGATTCGGGAGCACACGGTGGCAGCGTCGGGCGCGCGCAGGGGCGCGGTGGCGATCCTGGTGGTGATCGCAGCGGTGGTCGCCCTGGCGGTCGGTGGCCGGCAACTCTGGGACAAGGCCCGT
>JBBQFE010000515.1:0-2811 GCA_038321605.1 Mycobacteriales bacterium
GGTTCATCGTCGCCGACCGGATCTACGACGAGTTCGTGGACAAGTTCACCGCGGCGATGGCTGCGCAGACCACCGGTGATCCGTTCGATCCCTCGGTGACCTACGGCCCGCTGTCGTCGGAGCAGGCTGCGCGCGGACTGATCGAGCAGATCGAGGATGCCGTGAGCAAGGGTGCGACGCTGCGCACCGGTGGCAAGCGGGTGGACGGCCCGGGTGCCTACGTCGAGGCCACGGTGCTGACCGACGTCACGCCGGAGATGCGCGCGTTCCGCGAGGAACTCTTCGGTCCCGCCGCGGTGATCTACCGGGTGTCGAGCGTGGACGAGGCAGTCGAGCTGGCCAACAACACCCCGTTCGGACTGGGCGGCTGCGTCTACAGCACCGACACCGAGTTGGCGATGCAGGTGGCGGACCGGATCGACGCGGGCATGGTGTGGATCAACTCGCCCGAGGGTGGCGGAGCCGACCTGCCCTTCGGTGGGACCAAGCGGTCAGGGGTGGGACGGGAACTCGGTCCGCTCGGTATCGACGAGTTCGTCAACAAGAAGCTTATGCACGCACCGGCGGCAGCCCAGTAGTCCTCGAGTCCTACGGTAGTTCTCAGTTCCACCGCGCCCGCCAGCAACGCCCTCCCGCTGGCGGGCGCGGTGGTCGGTGCAGGCTCATTGGCATGCCACACCGTTGCCGTCGCCGTCCAGTGCCGCCCGGTAACCGGGCTGATCGCGCAGCAGCGGCGCCTTGCCGGCGGCCCGGACCGCTGCGCAGTTGGCGTAGTACACCGCGGCGGACGAGCCGGGTGCCGCGTGTGACGGGTTGGGTGCCGCGGAGGCGATGGGGGCCGGGGCAGCTGCACCGGCCGCGGGAAGCGCCTGGCCCGGGCAGCTGGTGAGGATGCGGGCGATCGCATCGCGTTCGGCGGCCGTCACCCATAGCCGGTACTTCAGTTTGATGGACACCTGTCTTGCCACGTAGGAGCAGCGGTACGCCTTGTTCGGTGGCAACCACGAAGCGGCGTCCGCATCGCCCTTCTGGGCATTGACCGGTCCGTCGACAGCGAGCAGGACGAGCAGGTCGTTGGCATACGTCAGACGAACGGTGGGCGTCCACTGCTGTGCACCGGTCTGCCACGCGTCGCCGAGGGCGACGACATGGTCGATCTGCACCCTCCCCGAGGTCGCGGTACCACGTTGGAAGTGGATCGTGATGCCGCGATACGGTTCGGCCAGTGTCCCCGTTTCGACAACACAGCTGCCGGTCACCGGCCGGTAGGTCACGCCCTTCAGATCTCGGGCGAGGACCCGGTTCCGGGCATCGCAACCGGTGTTCCCGAGCTCGGGCCAGTCAGGGCCGAACTGGCCACGGGAGTACCCGGTCATCGGCGCGCGTCCTTTCACCAGCAATTTCGCCAGCGCGACCTGGGCCGTTCCCCGCGACGGCGGCGTAGTGGGTACCCACGGTCTCGGGGCAGCCCGCGTCGATGCGGGCTGCGTGGAGGTGGGCTGTGCTGTGCTGGTGCGGGCCGAGCTGGGGGACGACCCACGTGCCGAGCCGCTGGCCCCGGGTGTCCTGGCACCGGTACAACCGGCCACCAGGAGCAGAACGCAGCCGACGAGCGCAGCGGACGCTGTGGGCATGCGCCGCCGTTCACCTGCCCTTGTCATAGGGCCATCCTTGCGCGGAGCCAGGTTCGGCCGACAGAGGAGTACGTCCTGAGTGCCGCTCGGGTGCGCCTGGGCGGGTGAGCGCCGCAGAACGACGTGCCGCAGTCAAGACAAAGGGCCCACCGGCTCCACCGAGGTGGTGCCAGGGGCCCTGAGGCTGTCTCAACCAGCGTGGGCAAGGGGGGAGTTGAACCCCCACGTCCTTACGGACACACGGACCTGAACCGTGCGCGTCTGCCATTCCGCCACTTGCCCGAGGCGTCTCGAAAAGACGCACCAGATTAGCACGACACCCAGGGCGTACTTGTCCGGCTCCTGGGCCTTCGCAGATACCATCAACCTCACGCACCACTCGAGATCTTAGGTGGGAGCGCGTGACGGCTGCCATTCGACAGCCGCCGAATCGACCGCAGAACGAGGGGAGGGACGAGATCATGAGCCTGGGCCAGCGCTTCGAACGGCGGCTTGAGGGCATGGTGGGCTCGGCCTTCGCCCGCGTGTTCAAGGGGCAGGTGGAGCCGGTCGAGATCGGCACCGCCTTGCAACGTGAGGCATCCGACAAGAAGGCGGTCATGGGCTCCGGTCAGGTCCTGGCCCCCAACCGCTATCGGGTCACGCTCGGGGACTCCGACTACGAGCGGCTGGCTCCGTGGGAAGCCCAGCTCGCGACCTCGCTGGCCGAGCTCGTCCAGGAGCACCTGGACGCGAACGATCTTCAGACCATCGGTGACATCGAGGTCTATCTGGCTCGCGATGACAGCCTGCACACCGGGGTCTTCGGGGTCGCGTCCCGGATGGAGCCGCAGGCCCCGCCCCGGCGCCGACCGTACGATTCGATGTCGATGCCGGTCGTCCCGGGCCACCTGGACGAGTACGTTCAGCCGTTCGGTTCGGCTCCCCTGGCGTCACCGCCGCCAACTGGCTTTCCGCCGCCCCCGCCGCCGTACCAGCCAGCCGTAGCCCTGCCGCCGCAGGGCCAGTACCCGCCCCAGCCGCCGTACTCGCCACCACCGCGCCGGCCGGCCTTCCGGGCGCAACTGCTGGTGGACGGCACGTCCCAGGTCGCCACGCTCAAACCTGGCAGCAACATCGTCGGTCGCGGCGCGGATGCCGACCTGCAACTGCTCGACAACGGGGTCTCCCGGCGGCA
>JBBQFE010000516.1:0-2787 GCA_038321605.1 Mycobacteriales bacterium
CCTGCGCAAGATCCACCAGTTGCTGCTCGGCGAGGACGGCTTCTACTACGACATCTTCCGCGCACTGCGCATCCCGTACGAGCCGGTGATCTGGCTGACGGACCGGGAATTCAGCCATGAGGGTCAGATCGACAAGGCGGCACGGGTCGTCGAGCTGATCAACGCGTACCGCACCTCGGGTCACCTGATGGCCGACACCGACCCGCTCGAATTCAAGATCCGCACACACCCGGACCTCGACATCACCAAACATGGCCTGACGCTGTGGGACCTCGACCGCGAGTTCCCGGTGGGCGGCTTCGCCGGCAACAAGCTGATGAAGCTGCGCGACATCCTCGGAGTTCTGCGCGACGCCTACTGCCGTCGCGTCGGTGTGGAGTACATGCACATCATCGATCCCGAGGAACGCGCGTGGATCCAGATGCACATCGAGGTGAAGAACGACGCCCCCACCCGTGAGCAGCAGAAGCACATCCTGTCGAGGCTGAACGTCGCCGAAGCCTTCGAGACCTTCCTGCAGACCAAGTACGTCGGGCAGAAGCGTTTCAGCCTCGAGGGCGGCGAGACCGTCATCGCCCTGCTGGACGCAGTCCTGGCGGCGGCGACGGAGCAGGACCTGGACGAGGTCGTCATAGGTATGCCCCACCGGGGTCGGCTCAATGTGCTCGCCAACATCGTCGGCAAGCCGTACGCCAAGATCTTCAACGAGTTCGAGGGCAACATCGACCCGGGCACCGCGCAGGGCTCGGGCGACGTGAAGTACCACCTCGGTGCGCACGGCACGTACCACTCCCCCGATGGTCGCCAGATCGCCGTCGAGCTCACCGCCAACCCGTCGCATCTCGAGGCGGTCAATCCGGTGCTCGAGGGAATCGTCCGCGCCAAGCAGGACATCCTCGACAAGGGTGAGGACGGCTTCACGGTGCTGCCGTTGCTCATGCACGGCGATGCGGCGTTCGCGGGCCAGGGAGTGGTTGCCGAGACCCTCAACCTGTCGCAGCTGCGTGGCTACCGCACCGGTGGCACCGTCCATGTGGTGGTCAACAACCAGGTCGGCTTCACCACCTCACCCTCCCAGTCACGATCGAGCCTGTACTGCACCGACATCGCCAGGATGATCGCCGCGCCGATCTTCCACGTCAACGGCGATGATCCCGAGGCCTGTGTCCGAGTGGCGAAGCTGGCCGTGGAATACCGCCGTCAGTTCAAGAAGGACGTCGTCATCGATATGGTGTGCTACCGGCGGCGGGGGCACAACGAGGCGGACAATCCCTCGTTCACCCAGCCCCTGATGTACGACATCATCGACAAGAAGCGCAGCGTCCGAAAGCTCTACACCGAGGCCCTGATCGGGCGCGGCGACATCACCATCACCGACGCCGAAGAGGCGCTGAAGGACTTCCAGTCCCAACTGGAGAAGGTCTTCCTCGAGACCCGTGGTGCGACCGGACGGCCGAAGCCCGAGCCGGTCATGGACGAGAGCAAGCCGAATGACGAGGTCGACACGGCGATCGGCGCGGAGCTCATCAAGGCCATCGGTGACCTCTACGCCAACCACCCGGCGGGATTCACCATCCACCCGAGGCTCAAGCCGCAGATCGACCGGCGGGTGGCCCAGACCACCGGCGGGGACGTCGACTGGGCAACCGCCGAGCTACTGGCCCTCGGCTCGCTCACGGTGGACGGTCACCCGGTCAGGTTGGCCGGGCAGGACTCCCGGCGGGGGACTTTCACCCAGCGACACACGGTATTGATCGATCGCAACAACGGTGAGGAGTACACGCCGCTGCGCCATATCCCGGGCGCGACCGCGCCGTTCAGGGCGTACGACTCGCTGCTGTCGGAATATGCGGCGATGGGTTTCGAGTACGGCTACTCGGTGGCGAACCCGGAATCGCTCGTCGTGTGGGAGGCACAGTTCGGCGATTTCGCAGACGGCGCGCAGACGATCATCGACGAATTCATCGCCTCCGGTGAAGCCAAGTGGGGCCAGCGGTCCTCGGTGACCCTGCTGCTGCCCCACGGCTACGAGGGCCAGGGACCGGATCACTCCTCCGGCCGTCCGGAACGCTTTCTCCAGCTAGCTGCTGAGAACAACATGACCGTCGCGATCTGTTCCTCGCCGGCGAACTACTTCCACCTGCTGCGACGCCAGGCGCTGGCAGACACCCGACGGCCGCTGATCGCGTTCACGCCCAAGTCCCTGCTCCGGCTGAAGGCCGCAGTCAGCCAGCTGGACGAGTTCACGTCGGGCCGGTTCCGTCCGGTCATCGGCGATCCGATCGACGCCTCGGGCGTTACCCGGGTGGTTCTCTGCAGCGGCAAGGTCTATTACGACCTGCTCGCGGCGCGCAACACCGCGGAACGAAAGGACGTCGCGATCGTCCGCGTGGAGCAGCTTTACCCGCTGCCTGCTGAGGCAATCGCCGCGGAGCTCGCGAGGTACCCCGGTGCACAGCTGGTCTGGGCGCAGGAGGAACCGGCCAACCAGGGTGGCTACCCCTTCATCGCGTTGAACCTGCCCGAGCAACTGGGCGTGCTGGGCGATGCCAGGCCGATCTATCGGGCTTCGCGCAAGGCGTCGGCATCCCCGGCAGTCGGCTCCGCAAGCGTGCACGAAGCGCAGCAGCGTGAGGTCGTGGCAACCGCACTCGGCTAGGTTGGATGCATGGCTGAGCGACTGACAGACGACAGGCCGATCCGCTGGGGCATCCTCGGCGCCGGCGGCATCGCCCGAACCGTGGCCAACGACATCGTGATGACCGATGGTCACCTGGTGGCAGCTGT
>JBBQFE010000517.1:0-2778 GCA_038321605.1 Mycobacteriales bacterium
CATCCGGGCGTCGCGGGTGATCACGCCGACGCCGGACGAACCTCTGGAGCCCGGTGACGAGCTACTGTTCGTCGCCCTGCCCGAAGCCGAGCCCGCCATCCGAAAGGCCGTCTGCGCCGCCTGACCCAGCCGTGTCCGCAGGACTTTGATCCGCGGCGCTTCGATCCGCGGCCAGTCGGGTCCTCGCCCTTCGGATGACCCAGAACGCGTAGCCCAGCACTGCGATGTACAGCGGGTAACCCATCGCCAACCGAGCAACGGCAAGCCAGCCGGTCTTGTTGTCGCGGAACAAGCTGAGCTGGACCGCTCCTCTGGCGGCGAACATCGCTGTCGCTGCGCCGGTGGCCAGCAGATAGGCCCGCATCAGCGGTCGCACCCGATGCCACCGCTCGTCTGCCTGAATGGGCGTGGGGTCCAGGAACTCCCAGATCAACCCGACCAGCGGTCGGCGCACCACCATCGACACCGCGAACACCGCGGTGTACGCGATCGAACCGACGATGCCCAGCAGGAAGAATCCGCGGGCCTGACCGGTGCGCGCCGCGATCGCTGCGGCCACCGCGACGCTCAACAGCCCCATCAGGGCCTGCTGCACCGGTTGTCGCCGGAGGAGTCGATACCCGGCCACCAGTACGCCCGCGGCAACGGCAGCGATGATGGCGTTACGCAGACCACCCAGCGCATTCGCGATGACGAACACCACGGGCGGGATTGCGGCTACGACGGTTCCGGACCACCCGCCGAGGGAGTAGAGCAGCTGTTGGCGCGTCTGTTCCCGGAGGCCCGCAGCAGGTTCCTGCTCGGGGTCATTCACCGCGGATCACTCCTGCGGATCGGCGGCTGCCGCTGCGATCTGCTGGGCGGCTTCCTGGGGTAGTTGCAAGGGCACCGGATCGCGGACCGGGAGCGGCTCGGCACCACGCACCACGACCATCGAGCGGAACGCGGCCATGAATACCTCCGCCTTGGCGGGATCCTCCGCTGGCGTCCCGGCGAGCATGGCGCGCAGGAACCAGCGCGGGCCGTTCACGCCGACGAACCGCACCGGGGTGAAACCACCGGGCGCCGGCAACTTTCCGGTGAGCTCCGTACCGAAGTCGCCTTCGACCTCGTTCACCGTGCCGCCCTGGGACGAGATCGAAGCCTTGATCTCGGTCCGCACCTCGGCCCAGATCCCCTCGCTGCGCGGGGCGGCGAACACGCCGAGCTGCATCTGACCGGAATCGTTGACCAGGTTCACACTCGCCACCTGGCCCTGCTCGTCCACCTCGACCCGAAGCTCCAGACCGGTCTCGACCGGAATGCGCAGCGCTCCGAGGTCGAGCCGTTCCACGCCGTCCTTGGGATCGTCGTGGACGTCGAAGGGTCCGGTAGTCGGCTGCGCGTCGTGCGGCCGTCGGGTGTCCCACGGCGGCGTCGCGTCGAGTTTGGAACGCTCGGTGCGCTTCTCTTTGCGCCGGGCCATCAGTGATCGTCTCCTCGTTCTTGGTTCATCGCTACTGCGCCAGCGCCCTGCAGCGCGGCGGCGCCTCCGGTGGAGCCATGGCCGCCAGCTCCCCGGACACTGTCGGGCAGGTTGCCGACCGCCACGAAGTGCGCATGCTCCACCCGCTGAATGACGAGCTGAGCAATGCGGTCACCGCGCTCCAGTCGAATCGTCTCGGTTCGGTCGTGATTGATGAGGATGACCTTGATCTCGCCCCGGTACCCAGCATCGATGGTGCCAGGTGCGTTCACCAGGCCGAGACCGGCCCGGATGGCCAGGCCGGAGCGGGGATGAACGAACGCCGCGAAGCCCTCTGGCAACGCGATCGCCAGACCGGTGGGGACGAGCGCCCTGCCACCGGGGGGCAGTGTGACGTCGACCGTCGTCACCAGATCCGCACCGGCGTCCTGCGGCATCGCGTAACTGGGCAGTGCGGCGGCAGGATCGAGTAGCTGCACACTCACCGTCACCGGTCGATTGGTCACAGCGCAGAAGGCTACCCTCGTCACCGTGACAGCTCAGCCACCACGCAGCCGCAAAGCACTGGCGTACACCGAGCGCCTGTACAGCCCCTGGTGGTGGTACCCCGCGGCCCTCGGCGTAGCGCTGCTGCTCGGCGCCGAGATCGGTGTGGCGATCAACGCCTGGTGGGCCTGGATCCCCACCGTCGTCGTGATTGCCATCTGCCTGCTGGTGGTGTGGCGGCTCTCCTCGGGGCGCGTGTCGGTCTCGGACACCGAGCTGCTGGCAGGAGATCAGGCGGTTCCGCTTGCCAGGATCGATGCAGCCATCGGTCTATCCGGGGCCGAATTGCGGCGCCTGGTCGGGCGCCATGGCGACCCGCTCGCGTTCAACTTCATCCGCTCCTGGGTGCGACCGGGAGTTCAGTTCGTACTCCGACCGGTCGCGGCGGACGGGACCGGCGACCAGTCCCCCGACCCGACTCCGTACTGGCTGGTTTCCACCAGGCACCCCGAGCGGCTGCTGTCGGCACTGTCGGCGGCGTCCGTCCCGGTTCGCTGACCCCACCGGCGGCGATCTCACCACCGTCCGCCGCCCTTGCGCTGCGCACAACCGGTTCCACCGTCCCCGTTCCAGAGAGGCTCCAACATGTCGTCAGCTCGTTTCGAAGGTCGCGTCGCGATCATCACCGGCGCCAGCCGAGGCATCGGTCTGGCGGCGGCCCAACGGCTCGTCTCCGAGGGTGCTCGGGTGTGCATCACGGCGCGCAAGGCTGACGCACTCGCCGAAGCAGTCGACCTGCTGGGCGGACCGGAGCGGGCGATCTTCGT
>JBBQFE010000518.1:0-2774 GCA_038321605.1 Mycobacteriales bacterium
GCTGCCGTCCTTGTCCGAGATGCGCCGCGAGGGGCGTCACCTGGCCGTGGTGGTCGACGAGTACGGCGGCACCGACGGCATCGTGACCCTCGAGGACCTCATCGAAGAGGTGATCGGGGACATCCGCGACGAGTACGACGCCGCGGATGCCGAGTCGAGGCGCCTCACCGGCGGCATCATCGAGCTCGACGGCCGGGTCAATCTCGACGAGTTCTCCGAGTACACCGGCCTCGAACTGCCCGATGGCCCGTATGAGACGGCGGCCGGTTTCGTCATGTCGCGGCTGGGAAAACTGCCGCTGGTGGGTGATCGGGTCGAGTTCGACCATCACGCCATCGTCGTGCTGGAGGTCGACGGTCGGCGCACCTCGCGGATCAGGGTCGAGCCGCTGGCAGGCCCACCCGAGGAGCCCACTGTTGAGTCTTCAGCAGCGCCCGACGTGCCCGTGGCTGGCGAATCGGTCTGAGCAGCAGGCAATGAATTCTGCGTCAACTGAGTTGGCGTAGATGGCTAATGTGCCTGCCAAACATGACGATCTTGTCAGTGTAGGAAGAACTGTAGGTATTTATCTGGCGCATCGGGGCTCGTCGTTTCATGATGAAGAACAGGACCGGCACTCCGCAGTCCAGTGGCATTGGATCGAGCTCGTGACAACTCCCCGGTACGCTTTCGGCGCCGCCAGGCGAAGCGACGGCGCCAGATCATGGGTCCCTGGCCGCGGGTCGGTAGTGCCGCAGCTGGTGAGTGTGCTCGCCGCGGTACTCGTCCTCGCCTTGGCGCTCGGACCGCTCGGTGGCGGTGCCGGTGCCACTTCTCCGGTGGCGGCCACCGGCCCGGAACGAGTCAACACCGCGCCGACGCCCATCATCGCGGCCACGAGCACGGCTCCGCTGATCGCCGCCGGTGACATTCACCCGATCACGGTCGGCAAGCCCACCCGGCCGACCAGGACCGTCGTGACACCCCCGCAGCCGGCCCCGTTCGGGCCAGCCGGCGCCATCGGCGAGCTCGGCATCCCGGCGTTGGTCCTGACGGCCTATCACCGTGCCGCCGACCGCCTGGCGAAGGAGGATCCGACCTGCCACCTGCCCTGGTGGTTGCTGGCCGGGATCGGACACACCGAATCCGGCCACGCCGAAGGTGGCCGACTGTACGCCGACGGTACGACCCGCGGCCGGATCCTGGGACCGGTCTTGAACGGTGGAATCGCCGGCGACGCGGTGATCACCGATACCGATCACGGCCGCTACGACGGCGACACCCGCTACGACCGCGCGGTCGGACCGATGCAATTCATCCCCAGCACCTGGGCGTTCGCCGGTGCCGACGGCAACAACGACGGCAAGAAGGATCCGAACAACATCTTCGACGCCACCCTGGCGGCCGGCAGGTACCTGTGCAACTACCACCGGGACCTGTCCAAGCCGGCCGGTCTCACCGCGGCCATCCTGAGCTACAACAACTCGCAGCCCTATCTGGCGACGGTGCTGGCGTGGGGCGAGGCGTACCGGGACGGTGCCATCGGTATCGACGGCTCGATCCTGCCGGTGGCCCCCGACGTCACCAAGGTGCGCCCGCCGCTGAGCAGCCGACCGCCCAGGGTGCGGCCGGTGGTTCTGCCGTCCAAGACCCCGGCCAAGCCCAAGCCGACGCCATCCTGCACCCCGAGTACCTCCTCGACGACCCCGGCTGCCCCGTCCTCCGGATCCAGCTCGCCCACGATCAGTCCGTCCGTGGCCACGTCGGCGTCCGCCGCCGCGGTGGTGGCCTCCCAGGCCACCAGCGCCGGCGTGAGCGCTTCGGCCTCGAACACCTCCGTGTCCGCCGCTGCGGTGTCGTCCAGTTCGGCCAGCACGACCGCCGACCCATCAGCGTCTGCTTCGGTCACACCTTCGCCGTCCTGCTGAGGTGTCACCCGCCGTGGTGGGCGGGACCGTCCCGGATGGCAGGATCAGGCGGGTGAGCAGTCAACCGCGCGTCCTGTCCGGAATCCAGCCGACCGGCGATTCGATGCAACTCGGCAACTATCTCGGCGCGGTCCGAAACTGGGTGGCGATGCAGGACGGCCATGACGCGTTCTACTGTGTGGTCGACCTGCACTCGATCACCATCGAGCCACCGGAGCCCGCCGCCCTGCGCCAGCGGACCCGGATCGTCGCCGCGCAGCTGTTGGCGGCGGGCCTGGACCCGGACCGGTGCGCACTGTTCGTGCAGTCCCACCGCCCCGAGCACGCGCAGCTGTCGTGGGTACTGGAATGTCTGACCGGCTTCGGCGAGGCCAGCCGGATGACGCAGTTCAAGGACAAGTCGGCCAAGGCGGGAATCGAGCGGCAGGGGGTGGGGCTGTTCACCTACCCGATCCTGCAGGCCGCCGACATCCTGCTGTACCAGGCCGACTTCGTCCCGGTGGGTGAGGACCAGCGCCAGCACCTGGAATTGACCCGGACTCTCGCGCAACGGTTCAACGCTCGCTACGGCGAGACCTTCACTGTGCCCGCTCCGTTCATCGGCAAGGCCTCGGCGAAGATCCTCGATCTGCAGGACCCCACCGCGAAGATGTCGAAGTCCCGGGCCGAGGCGGGCACCCTCTATCTGGCGGACGATCCCGCGGTGATCACCAAACGGATCAAGCGAGCCGTGACCGATGCCGACGGCGAGATCCGGTACGACCCGCAGGCCAAGCCCGGCCTTTCCAACTTGCTCACCATTCACGCGGCGCTGACCGACACCACCCCGGAGGCGGTCGCCGACGAGTTCGCCGGGCAGGGCTACGG
>JBBQFE010000519.1:0-2765 GCA_038321605.1 Mycobacteriales bacterium
CACCGGCACCGGACTGGCCACCACCAGCCACGGCCAACACCTCACCGTCCCCACCGCCCTACGCATCGCAGGCACCGCGCGGATCGCGTGGGTCGTACACAACAGCCACGGCGGGATCCTCACCTACGGCACCACCCGCCGTGTCCCCAGCACCGCGCAAACCCTCGCCCTCATCGCCCGAGACCGAGGCTGCGCCTTCCCCACCTGCGACCGGCCACCAGAATGGACCGAACGACACCACATCACCCCCTGGGCCCACGGAGGGACGACCGAGCTCAACTATTTGGTCCTGCTCTGTGACCACCACCACGACCACCACACCAACCGAGGCTGGACCATCACCATCCGAGACGGAGTCCCCTGGTTCACCCCACCCCCCTGGCACGACCCCACCCAAACACCCATCCGACACCCCCGCCACAACCAACTACAACTCATCTGACACGGGGGTGCCATGCTCAAACGATCCGCCCGTTCAGCGAGCCCGTTCAGCGAGGCAGGTCAGCGAGCCCGTTCAGCGAGCCCGTTCAGCGAGGCAGGTCAGCGAGGCCGAAAGGCGGTCCGGAGGTGGTCCGGATAAGGCGCTCCGGATGATGGTCCGGAGGGTACCGATGTGCCCCGCTTAGGCCCCCGATTTCGCGGATGTCCCGCCGCCGGAATGGGTCGATGGACCCTGGCAATGCGGTGAAGCCAAGCGCAAAATGCTGTGAGCCGGAAACCCGGCACGAACAGCGGAGGTGGGCTATGTCAGCACAACGATGCATGCGACGGTCCTGGTTGACCCGGGTGATGGTTGTCGCCATGGCCGTGGGGTTGTTGAGCCTCGGCCCGCCAACAGCAAATGCCACCGCTGCAAGCGCGCTGCCACCGTTCAGTTGCGGCACCCAGAGTGGCGGGTCCGCCAGCCACTACAGTCAGGTCTCCGACGTCCGGGTCGGACGCCACGTGGGCTATGACCGGTTCGTGGTCCAGTTCGCCAACGGCGGCATCCCGGCCTATACCGTCACCCCGAAGTCGAGCGCACGCTTCTGGCTCGACGGCAGCGGCAAACCCGTAACGCTGCGCGGCACTGCGGGCATCAAGCTCGTCATGCATCCGTCCTCCGGCCAGGGCACCTTCTCCGGACCCACCGACGTGCGTACCAACTTCGCCCAACTGCTGGAGATCCGCCGCATCGGCGACTTCGAGGGATACCTGAGCTGGGGGCTCGGCCTGGCGCACCAGTCGTGCAAGCGGGTCTTCACCCTGACCTCCCCGGCGCGACTGGTCATCGACGTCCCGAACTAGGGGCGGCTGGAAAGTTGTCGGCCGGGCCAGCGGTTGAGCCGACCTTCCTCGACGACGATCATTGACGGGTGATCGAGGTCCGTAGAGCATCCGTGAACGAGTGGCGCCTGGTGCGCGACGCGCGGTTGCGCGCGCTGCAGGAAGCCCCCTACGCGTTTGGATCGACGTACGCCGCCGAGGCCGAATTGACCGACGCGGACTGGCAACGGCGATCGCAGAGCGCCACACAATTCCTCGCGCTGGACGGCGCTGAGGTCATCGGTTTGGCGACCGCCCAGCGCTCACCGACAGACCCCAGCATGCCGACACGAGACAGTCCAGAGCGGCCAGAGCGGCCAGAGCGGCGAGAGTGGCAGCTCTTCGGCATGTGGGTCGATCCGCGGTACCGGCGGATGGGTCTCGCACAGCGACTGATCCAGCAGGTCGTCGACCTCGCAGGCAAGGACGGTGCGCAATGGTTGCGGCTGTCGGTGGTCAGAACCAACGAGCGTGCGCTGCGTACCTATCTGAACTTCGGTTTCGCACCGACCGGACCGCCGCACGCGATGCCGCGCGATGCCGCCGTCTTCGAGCAGCAGTTGGTGCTCGCGCTCGAGCAGGACCCGGTCAGCTGAGGCCGAACGTCTGCACGCTCTGATAGCGGGGCCGTCCGTTCGCGCCTTGGCCGAGCCGGGACTCGATGAGCTCGATCTCGTTCACCGTCCAGGTGGGGCCCGCATAGGTGTCGAAGACCTGCAACCAGCTTCCCAGGTCGGTCCGACGGTTCAACCGCGCCAGGGTGAGGTGCGGATGCAGCGTCGCGCCGTCCACTTCGACGCCCGAAATCACTGCGGCGTTTCGGGCACCGGCGCTGAGCCTGTGCAGCTCATCGGTCTCTCCCGATACGCCGATGTACAAACCCTTGGCGGCAAGCGGATCCCCGAACACACCGGCACCCTGCAGCTGCAGCGTGAAAGGCCGCCGCTTGGCCGCCGCGGTCGTCAACCGCTCGAACAGCTCGTCGAGCCGGTCGTCCGCGACGCCGGGCATGAACGCCAGGGTCAGGTGCCACTGTTCAGACCCGGTCCAGCGCAGCGGCAACTCGTCCGGGCTGCCGGCGCTGCGCTGCCGCCGTGCCGCGTTGTTGTGGGCTACCCGCGGTTCGGTGAATTCCTCGAGGTGCTCGATGACCTCGAGCGGCGGAACGACGGCGACGAACAGCCGGCTGGTCATCGCCCACCCGGCTGCTGCGGCGAACGGGGATTGGTCGGCTGCGGGTACGGCGACAGCGGTGCGCTCGGAGCGTAGGACCGCGGCGCCGACGGCGGTAGTGGCGCCGCTGCGGACGGGTTCTGCCGCAGCGGGATCTGGGCCCGGAGCCGGTTCGCGCGCAAGGCATCGAGCAGCTCGGCGTGCAGGTAGTACGCATCTGCCGGACCGGTACCCCGCTCGACCCGGTCCCGCAGGAAGGCCAGCTCGGTGGCGGCGGTCTGAAAAGC
>JBBQFE010000520.1:0-2760 GCA_038321605.1 Mycobacteriales bacterium
TCGGACCATGCGAAGTCGTCGGCGTAGAACCGGCTCGGCTGGTGGACCCCGTCCGGCTGCCAGCGTGAACGCGGGTCGGGTAGTACGGTCTCGTCGTCGTCGAGCATGAAGCCGTAATCCGTGCCCGGAACTGCGTCCTCAGTGGTCACCGACCACCAGCCGGACGCCGACGGGTCCGCCTCGCCAGCTGGTGCGCTGGGAGTCATCTCCCGGACGGACACGCCGCTCGGCGATCCCTCTCCACCCATCCAGAGCCGCACCCGCTTGGCCTGCGGCGCCCAGACCGTCACCTCTGGCATCAGGTCTCCTTCAGCAGCAGTGCAACGGGATACGTGGCGAGCAGCTCCGCCGCAGTGACCGAACCTGTGTGGACCCGTCCGGTGAGCGAGTCCCGGTAGCTGCCGACCGGCAGCACCAGCTGGGTGTCCTGCCAACCACCAGCTGCCTCCAGGGCCACTGGCAGCCTGGTCGCCAGGGTGATGGCACCCCCGCGGTCGAAGGCCACCAGGTGGTCCTGCGCCGCACCGTCCACCAGCAGGGCGGTGTACTGGTTGAAGAGTTCCGGCCGATCACGGCGGGTCCGCAGCGCGCTGGTGGTGATCCAGAGCTTCGCTGCCGCCGTGCCATCGAGCACCGGCGCAGCGTCCGGGGCGTCGGTCGAGGTGAGTCGCTCGAGCAGGGATCGCCGAGCACCGAAGTCGACCGGTCGCCGGTTGTCGGGGTCCACGAGCGAGTCCTCCCAGAGCTCACTGCCCTGATAGACGTCCGGGATGCCAGGCATGGTCAGCTGAATCAGCTTCTGGGACACCGAGTTCGACCAGCCGTACGGATCTATTTGGGAGGCGAGACCCGTCAGGAGCCGACGCACCTCGGGGTGGTCGTAGGCTGCGTCCACGGCGGCATGCACCGAGGCCTCGAAGTCCGCTTCGGGGTCGATCCAGCCGGTGCCGTCCGCCGCTTCACGCATCGCCTTCTCGGCGTAGGCATGCATCCGGTCGCGGTCGATCAGACCGGTCGCGGCAAACGTCTGCCACAGCAGATAACCGAACGCGCGGTTGGGTATCGGGGCCAGCTCGAGTAGTTGCTGTGCCACCCCGCGCCACTCGTCGGCGATTTCGGCCAGCACCGCGAGGCGGGCGCGGATGTCCTCGCCACGCTTGGTGTCGTGCGTCGACAGGGTGGTCATTCCCTCCGGCGCCGATACCTGCCGGCGCTGCTGGGCGGCGTGGAACTCCGCTGTCCCGCTGCCGAAGGTGCCGGGATAGCCGCCCACCTCATTGAGCCCGATCAGACGGTTGTACCGGTAGTAGGCAGTGTCCTCGACACCCTTGGCCATGACCGCGCCGGTGACCTGCTGGAAGCGCAGGCACAGCTCATCGGCCGGGTCGGAAAGCCGTGACCACAGCGCGTCGACAGTGGCGGACACCTCTGGTCGGCGTCCGGTGGCCAGCTGGCGCGCCTGCTCGAGGTGTTCCAGTCCCAGCGGCAGGTAGGAGCGGTACACGCCGAACGCCACCGCCAACTCGGTGAGCGCATCGACCGCGTCGGTCTCGGTGCACACGGAATCGGGAATCAGCCGCGACATCCGCCGAATCTCGGCCTGCAGGATGGTGGTGGCGATCAGCCGCTTGCCGTCGGCGATGTGATCGGCGAAGTTCCGCAGGTCGCCGGTGAGCTCCTGGTACAGCTGGGTCATGCTCCCGTCAGCGGCGGGATCGACCAGCAGGGCATTGACTTCCGACAACGCGTCGTAGCCGGTCATTCCAGCCACCGGCCACTCGACCGGCAGGGCTTCACCAGGTTCGGTGATCTTCTCCACGGTGATCCAGGTGCCCGGGGCTCGCGAGGCAAGGCGATCCAGATAGCCGCCCGGATCGACCAGGCCGTCGGGATGGTCGATCCGAATGCCGCTCACGCCGTAGTCGGTGACCCAGCGGAGGATCTCGGCGTGGGTGTCGTCGAACACCGCTGGCTGCTCGACCCGTAACCCGGCCAGTTCGGTCACCGCGAAGAACCGGCGGTAGTTCTGGTCGACATCGGCCCGTCGGAAGCTGACCAACTCATAGTGCTGCCGCCGGTGCAGATCCGCCGGCCGGTCGCCCTTGGCCTTGGTACCGGGCGCGACCGGGTAGCGATGCTCGTAGTAGCGCAGCTCGACCTCGGAGCCCGGTTCGTCGAAGATACTGAGATCGCGCGCTGCGTCGAAGTCGTCACCCAGCACCGGAATCAGGATCTTGCCGCCGGCGTAGGCCCAATCCACATCGAACCACGAAGCATGCGCGGAGCCCTGGCCGTGTTTCAGCAGATCCCACCACGCGGCGTTCTGGGCGGCGTCGGCCACTCCCATGTGGTTGGGCACGATGTCGACCACCAGGCCGAGGCCGGTTCGGTCGCATGCCTGCGAAAGGGCCGCCAGGCCTGCGTCGCCGCCGCGATCCGGATCCACCAGGTCGTGATCGACCACGTCATAGCCGTGCCCCGAGCCCGACGTGGCCCGCAGCAGCGGCGACACGTACACGGCACCGACGCCCAGCTCGGCCAGGTAGTCGGTCAGCGTCGCGGCATCATGAAGAGTGAAGTCCGCCGTGATCTGGAGTCGGTACGTAGAGGTGGGAACCGGGCCCATCAGTCGGTGCTCTGTAGGACGAGCAGTGCCCGCGCGGCCACCATGACCGAACCGCTGGCCTTGACCGACGTCGGCTCCGGCCGCACATCGGCGTCGGTGTCCACCACCACCTTCCAGGCGGGGCTGTACTCCTG
>JBBQFE010000521.1:0-2759 GCA_038321605.1 Mycobacteriales bacterium
GCAGCTTCGGCCGCCGCCACCCTCCAGGAGCCCAGAGGGCGCTGATGAATAGCCACGGCCAGCACCGTCAGGGAGCTGCCCGCGGCAGAGACCGCAGCGCCGGTCAGCAGCAACGCCAGGTCACGGCGGCCGCCAACACCCACCGCATCCGAACCGGCCATGCGCCGAGTGTTCCAGGTCCCACCGGCGACGCAGCGGACGCGACCTGTCGCCCCAGCCGGGGATCGACCAGCGAAGCACCGATCCCCATCCCGGACGGCGACTTCGTGCCGGAGCGGGGCGCTTGCGGTACGAGCCGCGCCGTACCGCGGGGGGCGCCCCTCCGTTGTGCCGGGCGAGGTTCGCAATAAGGCCGTGAAACCTCCACCCACCGGGGACCCCGGCTAGGCCAGACTCTGCGACGATGACCTCATGGACGAGGGGGCACCCGTGCTTGGCACCACGACGAATGGCAGCCAAAGCTCGGCGCTCTATCGAAGAGGCGTCCTGCTCGGAGCGTCAGCCCTGATCGTCCTCGGCCTCGCCACCGCCTGCGGGACCGCAGGTCACCAGGCGGGCCCGCCAAGCCGCGCCACGGCCGCCGCCGCGCCCGAGAACGCCTCGGCCGTCGACGTGGTCCGAGCCTACGTCACGGCGCTGAACCGGCACGACGTCGCACTGGCGTCGTCCCTGCTCACTGCCGAGCATCTGCACACCGTGCAGTCCGAGGTGGACAGCTGGTTCACCAACATCAACACCATCACGGCCCTGGGGGTAGGCACGCCCTTCGTTGAAAGCACCGGCGGAGGCGGAGACCTCGCCGCACGGTACAAGCAGGCGATGCGTGTCCCCGTCACGTTCACCCTGCAGCAGAAGCACGTCGAGTCCATGCCCAACGGCGTCTCCGACTGGGGCTACCTGCTCGTGCGCAACACGATGGTCAGCCCTGGCGGATCGCCGACGAAGGAATGGGATGACCCCCGCCCCGGGCCAGCGATCATGGCGTATCTGGTTCCGCCGTCTCATTGGCGGAGGGCGCTGAGCCGTCCTCTCGGCTGATCGTTAGCTCGGTCAAGCCGTCTTCGCAAAGGATGTGTGCGTGCCAGCCCTCCTCGACCTCCTCGCCGAGCAGGTAGTCGAGCGACGCCCGAAGGTCTGATGCCTCGGCGCGAGTGAGGGACATCCAGACATCTGTGAGCACTTCATCTTGAGCGCCCGCGATCCGCATGCCGGCGAGTCTCGCACAAGCTTGGAGCTAAAGGTCCTCTCGATCGGTGACCGGACGTCGCGCTTCAGTCGGAGCAGCGTTCAGGTCACGCGTCGTGGGCTGCGCCCGGGATCGAGCAGTACGGACGTTGCCCAGGCGAAGCCGGCCGCTCGACCGGATTGGTCACAACTCGAGATCTTCGGCGCCCACGGCTAGGTCGGACCAGGGGTAGAGGGTGTGACGGATGACCATTTGCTCCCGGGGTGCGGGGTCAAGATGAAATTCCTGCTTCAGGTAGTCGACGAGGTCGGACCCGTAATAGATGACGTCCGTCTGGTACACCCGAGAACACCGGCGCGCCCGAAGGCGCCGGGGCCGCGGGAAGGTACCGGTGGCTGTAGAGCGGGACCAGCTGGGGCCATGCAGCGACCGCCGTCCGAGCCTGCGCCTCAGCCTCGGTCGGGTCTGCGGGCCTCGGCCCCCAGGACCTAGGCCAGAACGCGTTGTTGTGGACGTCGAAGACGACACCGTCCGCTGGCCAGTCGATCCGCTGACGCAGCGCATCGTCGTCGTCCTCGCGCCAGTTGGGCCAGGCCTTCGCACCGACAGGAAGCGCGGCTCTGAGCAGGGCGGCGTGGTCTTCACTGAACCGGAAGCCGAACCGCACCTCCACCTGCGCCATCTCCTGCTCGGTCAAGCCGTCATCGAGCTGAACTCCGGCCCGACGCAGCAGCCGCACCGCTTCCTCCACGAGACCCATGCCAGGCACTCTGCCGGGTACGCGGCGGTCCTAACAACAGTTACCGCTCAAGGCCGGAAATCAGCGGATGTGCGGCAGGCTCGGCGCCCAGCCGCGTTGAGCCGCCGAGCCGGCCACGAGTCGCTCTGCCTCGTCGCAGTTGACGTTCGACATCTGAGATCGACCGACGTGGACGCGGCCGGCAGGGGCTGACGGCAGGTTCAGGGCTGCCCGGCAGGTAGCACTTCGGCCAATGTCGCGTCGCATGCAGGCACAAGCACACCTTGCCTCTGTGGTAGGCCGGTTCAGACTTTGCTCGCTGCTTCGCGCGCATCTGGGGACAAACGCCAGACCACTCGGTACAGCTGGGCGAGTGTCAACAGCCCCCGGGGTGCGGCGGCCGGTGGACCCGCCCGCGGTGAGCGGGGCGGCGGTGGCCGCCTCGACGCTGCACGGCGCGAGCCGCTCGAGCAGGTCGACGCACGGTGCAGCGCCCAGCGGCGCGGCAGTAGCAGTCAGTCGTTCGAGGGCGGGCACGGCCTGCCACCGTCCGTGGGTACGCACGCCGGCGATCGGCTGCGGCGGTTGCCCGGTCCAGCCGTGCTGCACCCGCCGGGCATGATGGGTTGCGGGGTCGAACGGCGCCGCGCGCTCCAGCAGCTGGCCGATCACCGCGTCCAGCGGGGCGCCCAGCGGAACCGAGGGCGGTGCCTGCCGGCGCACCGCGACGCGGGTTGCGGCGTAGCGCTCGTCCCCGTAGCCGACGTCCGCGACACAGAGCACACTGACAACAGGCTTGCTCGCCTCTTGTCCCATCCCGAAGGAGGTTGCTCG
>JBBQFE010000522.1:0-2755 GCA_038321605.1 Mycobacteriales bacterium
CGGTGAGCTCGCCCGACACCTCGGACTGCGCGTGCCGGTGCTCACCGCGGTCACGCTGGACGCCGCCATTGGAAAGTACGAGGCCGACGAAGAGGTTCAGGATCTGCTGACGGCCAGCGTCGGGTTGAACCTCGGCGTGGACTTCCTGCCGGGTTCGTTCGGCTGGGACAGCTCCTTCGCCGCAGATCCGGACGAGGCAGCGCGCATCCTCTGGCTGGACGCGTACACCGCCAATGTCGACCGGACCTGGCGCAACCCGAACGTTCTGATCTGGCACCGCCAGCTCTGGCTGATCGACCACGGGGCTGCGCTCTACTTCCACCACGGCTGGAGTCGCGGACCTGGTGATCCCGCGCTATTCGCCCGTCAGCCGTACGATGCCACGAACCACATCATGCTCGCTCACCAGGACCGGCTGCCCGAGGCGGACCGGGCACTGGCGCCCCTGCTCGGCCGCGACGTCCTGCAGGATGTGCTCGACCAGGTACCCGACGAGTGGCTCGAGCCAGCGCCCGGTCTGCAGACGCCGGCCGACGTCCGTCGCGCCTACGTGGACTACCTGACGGCTCGGCTAGGTGGTGGCCGTCCCTGGCTGTCGCTCGGGACGCCGGCGTGACCGCCGGTAGCCCGGGCCCAGCAGATCCGCACGAGCTGCTGGGCTATCAGTACGTGGTACTGCGGTGCGTGCCGAGAGTGGACCGGGAGGAGTTTCTCAACGTCGGGGTGGTGCTGTACTGCCAGTCGGCGGACTACCTCTGCGCCGCCACCCGCCTGGACCGGACGAGGCTGCGGCTGGCCTTCCCGGCGCTGGACCTGGATTCGGTCGCTGAGGGCCTGGCTGCGATCGTGCAGTTCTGCAAAGGGACATCCCCTGCCGCAGCCGGTAACCAGGAGTCGCTGGGCCAGCGGTTCGGTTGGCTCGCCGCCCCACGCAGCACAGTGATCCAGCCCGGCCCGATCCACGGCGGCCTGACCTCGGACCCGCCGGTGCAGCTCGCACGACTGGCCGACTTGCTCACCGGCGGCGGTCAGGGCTGAGGCCGCTAGTCGTCCACGGAATCCGACTCGAGCACGCCCTCGAAAGCCTCGTCCTCGTCGATGATGTGGACCGCGGCCTCCTCGGCACTGGCCGCATTGCCGGCCCGACCGGCGTCAAACGCGACCTCGTCCTTCTCCAGATCGTCGTGGGCGCCCTCATCCGGTGCCACCAACCGTCCGGCCCGCGGGTCTTCTGCTTCGAACGACTCGTCATCGTTTGGGTCGGCCGACGCGTCGATGTCCGGCTCCTCCTCGGCGAGGCGTTGGTCCAGTGACTCCCCTTCAGCCTGCTCCCGATCGGTGGTACCGAAACGGGTGGCCGTGGGCTGGTGGTCCGGGGGCGAGTACCCGGTGTCGAAGGGCTCCTCGGGATCATCGCCGGTGAGCTGCTCAGCCGGGTCGAAGTCGTCGGCATCCTCCACGCCGGCCTCGTACACGGAGTCGCCGTACAGGTCACCGTCGTTGTCGCTCATAGGTGCAACTCAATCACCCGGCAACCGGCTTGGCCAGGCCGGGTCCGTCTGCGTGGCTGCCGCTCCTGCGAAGTAGGGTGCGAATATCCGAATGATGAGGGAGCTGAGATGACGGACACCGCCACAAGCGTCGACGCCGCCGTATTCCACCCGGCCTCCGGCGAGGATCTGACTCTGCCGATCGTGCCTACCACCGAGGGCGCCGCCGGTGCTGACATCAGCAAGTTGCTCGCCAAGACCGACCTGGTGACCTACGACCCCGGCTTCGCCAACACCGCGTCCTGCTCCTCGCAGATCACCTACATCGACGGTGACGCCGGAATCCTGCGCTACCGCGGATACCCGATCGAGGAACTGGCCGCGAAGTCCAGCTTCGCCGAGGTGTCCTACCTGCTCATCTACGGCGAACTCCCCACTGCCGCAGAGCTCGAAGGCTTCACCAGTCGGATCAGCCGGCACACACTCCTGCACGAGGATCTCAAGCGGTTCTTCGACGGCTTCCCCCGCGACGCACACCCGATGCCCGTGTTGTCCTCGGCGGTGTCGGCGCTGTCGACGTTCTATCAGGACTCGCTGGATCCCTTCAACGACGAACAGGTCGACCTGTCGACGACGCGCCTGCTGGCCAAGCTGCCCACCATCGCCGCCTACGCCTACAAGAAGTCCGTCGGGCAGCCGTTCCTGTACCCGGACAACTCGCTGGGTCTAGTCGAGAACTTCCTGCGGATGACCTTCGGCTGTCCCGCCGAGCCCTACACCGCCGATCCCGCTGTCGTCCGGGCCCTTGACCTGCTGTTCATCCTGCATGCCGACCACGAACAGAACTGCTCTACCTCGACGGTGCGGTTGGTGGGCTCCTCGAACGCGAACCTGTTCGCCTCGGTGTCGGCGGGCATCAACGCCCTCTTCGGTCCACTGCACGGCGGCGCGAACAGTGCGGTGCTCGAGATGCTCGAGGGCATTCGCAACGACGGCGGCGACGTGAAGTCCTTCGTGGAGAAGGTCAAGAACAAGCAGGACGGCGTGAAGCTGATGGGCTTCGGCCACCGGGTGTACAAGAATTACGACCCGCGTGCCGCCATCATCAAGAAGACCGCCGACGAGGTGCTGTCGGCGATGGGCAAGCGCGACGACCTGCTCGACATCGCCCTGGAACTCGAGGGCTACGCGCTGTCCGACGACTACTTCGTCAGCCGCAAGCTGTACCCGAACGTGGACTTCTACACCGGCCTGCTGTACCGGGC
>JBBQFE010000523.1:0-2751 GCA_038321605.1 Mycobacteriales bacterium
AGTTCGACGTGGTGCTGTCCTGCGTGGGCGTCATGTTCGCGCCGTTCCACCAACCGGTGGCCGACGAGCTGGTCCGGGTCACGCGGCCGGGCGGACGGATAGCGCTCATCAACTGGACGCCGGAGGGCTTCATCGGGCAGCTGTTCGCAGCGATGAGACCGTTCGTGCCGCCGCCGCCGTCCGGTGCGACACCTGGACCGCGGTGGGGGGACGAGGCGCACGTTCGGTCCCTGTTCGGTGACTCGGTGGCGAGCCTGCGCGCTGAGCGACGGCTTCTGGAGGTTGACCGATTCGCCTCCGCCGAGGCGTTCCGGGATTTCTTCGCCACCTTCTACGGGCCGACGATTGCCGCTTACCGAAACGTGGCCGACGACGAAGCCAGGACCGGTGCGCTGGACAAGGCGCTGCTCGACGTTGCTGTCGCACATGGTGCAGACACCGGCATCATGCAGTGGGAGTACCTGCTGGTGGTCGGCGAGGTTGCCGCCCCGGCTGACCCCGGTTCGGACGGGTGAGCGGCGGCCCGTGGGTTTCGGGGGGGACGACTGCCGAGCGTTGTCGGTGGGTGGCGCGATACTGCTGCAATGGCATACGACGTCGAAGTGGCAGACCGGCTGCGCGAGGAACTTGCCGGCGAACCTGGTGTTTCTGAAAGGCCGATGTTCGGGGGGTTGGCCTTTCTGATCAACGGTAACCTGGCGGTCAGTGCGAGCGGCCAGGGTGGTCTGCTGCTTCGGGTCGACCCCAGCCAGACCGAGAAACTGGTGGCTGAGCCGCAGGCCCGACCGTTCGTCATGCGCGGGCGGGAACTGGCCGGTTGGCTGCACATCGCCGCCTCCGTGCTCGACTCCGACAGCGACTTCTCGAGCTGGGTGGCACTGGGCGTGGCGCAGGCCCGTTCGCTGCCACCCAAGTGAGGCACCGTGGGCCCCGATCCGCGCCGGCTGTCGCAGCTGCGTCAGCCGGTTGGGGTCACCGTCCGGCGGGAACGATCGGGGCCGCCTGTGCGACGAGGTCGGCGACCAGTTCGAACACCGACTCGTCTGACACATCAGGCATGTTGAACAGCGCCTGATCGATACCGACCGCGGCCAACCTGCCCAGCCGATCGACAGCTTCGGCGACGCTCTGGGTTCCTTCCCTGCCGTCGGCGGACAACGCCAGGGTCCCCAGGCTGGTCTTCTCGATCTCTGCGTAGTCACGTCCGAGCCGTTCGCAGTGGCCGGCCAGTACCGCGAGCTTCGCCTCGATGAACTCGGGACTCTGCTCGAAGATGTTGCACGCGTCCGCGTACTGGGCAACCATGCGGAGGGTCTTCTTCTCCCCGGTGCCGCCGACCAGGATCGGCGGGTGAGGTCGCTGCAGTGCCGGCGGCGAGTTCAGCGGACGTTCGAGCTGGTAATGCCTTCCCTGGTAAGGGCTTTCATCCCCGCGCCACATCTGCTGCGCGATCTGCAGTGTCTCTTCCAGGCGCTCGAAGCGCTCGGCCAGTGGTGGAAAGGGAACTCCCAGTCCTCGGTGTTCCTGTTCGTTCCACGCCGCGCCGACGCCGAGGTAGGCGCGGCCGCCGGACAGCACGTCCAGGGTGGTCACCGTCTTCACCAGCACACCAGGGTGCCGGTAGGTGACGCCGGTGACCATGGTGCCGAGCTTGATCCGGTCGGTGACACCCGCGGCGAAGGCGAGGGCCGAATAGCCTTCGAGCATCTCGTGCTCGGGCGGGCCGACCATCTCGATCTGAAAGAAGTGATCCATCACCCAGAGACTTGCCAGGCCACTTTGTTCGGCGTTGCGGGCGATCCGGGAGAAGGTGGAGCCGATGCTCTGCGGCGAGCCCGGCCAGGTGAAACTCGGAACCTGAAGACCAAGATGCATAGCACCATCATGCCTGCATCGGCGTCGGTGCGTCAGGGCAGGTGCAACTGGTAGACCGATCTGGCGTTGTCGGCGAAGATCGCCCGTTCGGCGTCGTCGAGCCAGCTCGCACGGGCGAGCGGTCCGAGCCGTTGAGCCACTTCGGTCCAGGCGTCCCGCAGGACCGAGAGCGCGAACCAATGCGTCTCGGGCGTGCCGTGCCCGTCACTGCCGATCAGGATCCGGCCGGTAGGCGCAAGGTCGATCAGTCTCAGCAACCGGTCTGCCGACGTCGCCGGCGCGAACAGATTCACCAGTGAGAACTCGGCCCACACCGAGGCCCGCACCGCGCTGAGGTAGGCGACCTGTTCGTGCCACGGGTAGGCCGCATGGATCAGCACCACCTTCGCCGACTCGGCCTCCGGGGTGCGCAGCAGGTCATCGAGCCCGATCGGGTCCGCGTCGCGCAGCCGGATCTCGGAATCCCCGAAACCGGTGTGCACCTGCATCGCAAGGCCGAGATCGGCACACTGGGCCAGGCTTCGCCGCAGGACCAGATCGCGCAGGGCTTTCGCCCGACGGCGCACCGGTAAAGCCGCAGAGTCGGTCACCGATCGGCGAGCTTGCGCCACGCTCGCGGCCGGGTCCACTGCGAGCCCGGTCCGATACGCCAGCACCGTCTTGCATCCGACGAAGCCGGCCGCGGCAGCACGAGCGATGGCGTCCTCCACCGCGTCGAGCACCTCGTCCGCGCTGCCACCGGCGGCCAGTAGCGGATCGATCACCGACTCCAATCGCAACAACGACCACATGCCGAGACCGCCGCTGATGTCCCGGTAGGCGGCCAGATCTGCCGACCGCACCGGATGTGGTCCACCGTCCAGCACCATGCCGGCC
>JBBQFE010000524.1:0-2743 GCA_038321605.1 Mycobacteriales bacterium
CGATGATCTGATGCTCTCGACCCTCATCGTCGCGCCGACCTCCAAATCCGCCCAGCCTCGGATCTTCCGGCCCACTATTCTCATCAGCGGGGAAGCGACACAGGTGCTGACCGAGCAGGCCGTGGCGGTCGCGCCAGAACGTCTCGGCGATCTCGTCGGACACGTCAGCCTCACAGAGCAACAGGCAATCGATGCGGCGCTCAGACTGACCCTGGGGATCGACTGATCCATTCGGATGAAACCAGCTCTATGGAACGCCGTAGAAGGATGGATGACCGGGACGTCGCTGCCCGTCACACCCGCAGCCGCCCGTCTCCCAGCGGCGGCTACGGTGGCTCGATGCCCGACGCGATCTTCGCTCACCCGCTGCTGGGCCGAATCTATGACGCCTTCGACGGTGACCGGGACGACCTGGATCTCTACGTCGACCTGATCCGCGGCCTGGACGCGCGGCAGGTCCTCGATGTCGGCTGCGGTACCGGGTCACTTCCTATCCTCCTTGCTCGCGGCGGGGTGAAAGTCACGGCAGTCGACCCGGCCGCAGCCTCACTGGAGGTCGCCCGTTCCAAAGACGGTGCAGAGCGGGTGAGGTGGATTCTGGGCGACGCGACCACGTTGCCTGCCCTGCAGGTGGACGTGGTCGTCATGACCGGCAACGTGGCGCAGGTGTTCCTGACCGACGCCCAGTGGACAGCTACGTTGCAAGGCATCCGAGGAGCACTAGCGCCCGGTGGCCGCTTCGTGTTCGAGACGCGGCGCCCGGAGCGCCGCGCATGGGAGACGTGGGCCATCAACACCGGACCTGTTGTCCGAGAGGTGAACGGTGTTGGCCAGGTCGAGCAGCGACGCGATGTCACCGACGTCGCACCGCCCTACGTCTCCTTCCGCCACAGCTACCGCTTCGCCAGAGACAATCAGACGATCACATCCGACTCCACCCTCCGCTTCCGCAGCCGAGACGAAATCCAGCAAAGCTTGAACGACGCCGGGTTTGACATCCTGGACGTGCTTGATGCGCCCGACCGGCCCGGACATGAGTACGTCGTCATTGCCGAGCCGACCACGAGCTGATGCCACAGCCCCGCACAGACAGAAGGTGCCGACCGCCTGGACCACAGCACCGTTTTGGTTGTCGATCCGTGCCCGGTCATGGATCCGCCTGCGGACGGGCGGAGCCCCAACCGATGGTCCGATCAGTCCTGATTGGTTCGGCTACGTTGGCCTCATGGCGGATCGAAGAGGAAACGAAGTCGGATCAGACCTGCCAGTTACTCGATGGCAGCATGAGGACTTTGTCGCAACGCCGTGTCGGGTTGGCGGCGGGTTCCGGAAACGGCGATCACTGCCCGCACTGGAGCTGGTGGCCGGAGCGTTGCAAACCGTGTTTTTGTGCAGTGAAGAAGTTGTCCCGGGTCTCGTGGAAGTTGAGGTGGCGGTCCCTCGCCTGATTCCTGCCTTGCGGTAGGTGTTGGGCGACCGCCAAGTCGACCCAAGACAGGGGACCGCTATGAACAAGTACCAGAAGAACACGACGAGCGCGACGCCACCGGTGCTGCCCGAGGCAGTGTCGGTGATGATGGCTGAGCTGGCCGGTGATGTGCAGGAGGGTCTGCTGGCCATGGCCGTCGGGACGGGGCTGCAGGTGATGGCCGCGATGATGAGCGCCGATGTCGAGGCGGCGTGCGGGGCCAGAGGTAAGCACGATGAGAACCGCACCGCGACCCGCCACGGCAGCGAGGACGGCTCGGTCACCCTCGGTGGTCGGCGGGTGCCGGTGACTCGCCCTCGGATGCGGGCCACGGACGGCTCGGGCGAGCTGCCGGTTGCCTCGTATGAGCTGTTCTCCTCCACCGAGGTGCTGGGCCGGATGGCAATGCAACGGATGCTTGCCGGGCTCTCGACGCGCCGTTACCCGGTCGGCCTCGAGCCGGTCGGGCAGAAGGTGGAAGCCTCGGCGAGGTCGACGAGTAAGTCCGCCGTGTCGCGCAGGTTCGTTGCGGCGACCGAGACCGCCCTGGCTGAGCTGCTCGCTGCCGACCTGTCCGGGCTGGATCTGGTGGCGCTGATGATCGACGGGGTGCATTTCGGTGAGCATCTGTGCGTGGTGGCGTTGGGCATCGGGATCGACGGCGTCAAGCATCCGCTCGGGCTGGCCGAGGGCTCCACGGAGAACACGAGCGTCGTCACGGATCTGCTGACCGGGCTGCGTGATCGCGGGCTGGAAACCACCCGGCGGATCTTCATCGGCATCGACGGCGGCAAGGCGCTGCGCGCGGCCGTGGTGAAGGTGTTCGATCACCCGGTGATCGGTCGCTGCCAACTCCACAAGTTGCGGAACGTCGCTGACAAGCTGCCCGATCACCTGGCCTCGACCGTCACCAAACGGATGCGTGCGGCCTACCAGGCCGAGTCGGCGCTCGTCGCCGACGCCCAGCTCGAGGCACTGGCCAAGGAACTGGACCGCACCCACCCCGGCGCGGCCGGCTCGCTGCGCGAGGGCCTAGCCGAGACGCTGACCGTGCTACGATTAGGAGTGTCACCGACGCTGGCACGAACGCTACAACGCACCAACTGCATCGAGTCGATGATCTCGATCGCACGTAATCACTCGACGAACGTGAAGAACTGGCAGAACGGGAACATGGCGCTGCGTTGGTGCGCCGCGGGGATGATCGAAGCCCGCGGCCAGTTCCGCCGCGTCAACGGCCACCTTCACCTGCCCGCACTACGCGTCGCTCTCGAC
>JBBQFE010000525.1:0-2742 GCA_038321605.1 Mycobacteriales bacterium
AAGCTCGCGCTGTCTCAGCGGTGGGCTCCCGCCGGTCGGCGAAACAGCAAGGTCGTTCAGCGCGCAACGCTCGGTCACCGGCCGGCGTTGCGCGCTGATCAGTCTGCACTGATCTCGCCGTCCAAGATCTGGCCGAACAGCCGGAGATAGTCATCGATCATCCGGTCCGAGCCGAAGCGGGACACCGCCTGCGCTCGGCAGTCGGCCCGGCTGAGGGCATTCACGTCCCGAGCGGCGCGCACGGCCTCGTCCACGTCGGTGACCAGGTACCCAGAGACGCCGTCGATCAGCAGTTCCGGCATCGATCCCAGGCGAGTGGCGATCACCGGCGTGCCGGTGGCTAGGGACTCCACCACCGAAAGCCCGAACGGCTCGGCGAAACTGATCAGATGCAGCAGCGCCCGGGCACCGCCCAGCAATCGGTTGCGCTCAATGGGTCCGACCGGCCCCACGAAGCGCACCTGCACGCCGTCCACTGCCGGCAACACCTGCTCACGAAAGTACGTTTCGTCCTGGATGATGCCCGCGATGACCAGCGGCAGGCCGACCCGTCGAGCGACCTCGATCGCCAGCGCGGTCCCCTTGTGCGGATGGATCCTGCCGAGGAACAACAGATAATCGCCGGTCCCGGGGCTGAAGTCGAACTCCGGCAGCGGGATGCCGTGATGGATCGTCGCCGCATAGTTCAGGTCCGGGTGCCGGTCGGAATCGCTGATCGCGACGTAGTGCGCAATGTCGTCGTACGCGCGGTAGACCGGCACGATCTGCTCGGACGAGAACCCGTGCACCGTGGTCACGACCGGAGTACCTACCAGCCGGCTGTAGGTCAGCGGCATGAAGTCGAAATGGTTGGCGATGATGTCGAAGTCACCGGCTCGCTCGAAGACGGCGGCGTTGTGCAGACCCTCGTTCGGCTTGGCGTCGATGGCGGAATCTTCTTCGTAACCGGCGGCCGCGGTGCCGTGCAGGTGCGCAGAGGTCGATGAGTTCCTGGTGGCGAACAGCGTGACGTCATGGCCCCGGGCGACGAAGCCTTCGGTCAGCGTCGCAGCGATCTGTTCCCAGGGTCCATAATCCGTCGGCGGTAACCGGTGGGCGATGGAGGCGATGACCCCGATCCGCATGCTGGCTCCGCACCGTCGCCCGAGCACGATCATCCGCTCGCCGGCCGGCTGCGGGTGGCACCTCGGTAGCCCTCAACCTACCCCGCCCCGGCCGGGTGCCAACCCCTCGCCGGGTCCGGGAGCAGTCGGATCGGTGCTAAGCTCGCATCATCGAGTTCCCTTGTTTTATCTGGCTTTTCGAGGCTGGACGGCCACTCGATTCTCGGTGCGCGATCTCTCGGTAGTCGCGTTGCAGCCGCCCGTGACGTATCCGGAAGCGGATGTCAACAGATCGTCATGCGACCGAAAAACCGGTTGCCCTCAGTCGTCGTTCACCGAAGGTCACGTGAGCAGGAAGGGCCGCAATGTCCGCGTCCTATGGAATTCTCAGCACCTATCCCCCTACCCAGTGTGGCCTGGCCACCTTCAGCATCGCGTTGGGCGATGCCTTGCGCTCCGAGGGTGATCGGGTCGGAGTGGTCAGCATCGTCGATCAGCTGCCCGACACCACACCGGCCGGGGTCTCGCACCACTGGGTCCGCGGTCAGGTCAACGGTTGCATCGCCGCGGCAGCCGCCCTCAACAACTTCGACATCGCGATCGTGCAGCATGAGTTCGGCATCTACGGCGGCCGGGACGGTGCCGACGTGCTGGAAGTGACGCGGCGGCTCTGGGTACCGACCATCACGGTGCTGCACACGGTCCTGGTCACCCCCACCGACCACCAGCGCGCGATCATTCAGGAGCTGGTTCGCCACAGCGCCACCGTGGTGACGATGACGCACACCGCCCGCGAGCGGCTCATCGAGCACTACGCGGTCGACCCCGCCCGGGTCGTGGTCGTGCCACATGGGGCGATCGACAACCGCACTGTCACAGCACCCGCTTTCCCCGCCGAGCGTCCGGTGATCCTGACCTGGGGGCTGCTGGGCGAGGGCAAGGGCATCGAGTGGGCGATCGAGGCGATGGCGCAGCTGGGTGACGTAGTTCCCGCACCGACCTACCAGGTCGTCGGGCAGACTCACCCCAGGGTGCTCGAGCAACATGGCGAGCGGTACCGGGACATGCTCGAGGCACGGGTCACGCGGCTGGGTATCGGGAACTCCGTCAGCTTCGACGCCCGGTACCTCGACAGCGCCGAACTGCGGCGGGTGGTGCAGCGTGCCGACATCATCCTGCTGCCCTACGACTCCGTCGAGCAGGTGACGTCCGGGGTGCTCATCGAGGCGATCACCGCTGGAAAGGCCGTTGTGTCAACGGCATTCCCGCATGCCCGGGAGCTGCTGGCCTCCGGGGCCGGCCTGGTCGTCGAGCGGCAGAGTCCGGCCGCGCTTGCTGCCGCCCTGCGCCGGGTGCTCTGCGAAACCGGCCTCGCCGAAGAAATGGCGGCTGAGGCCAGCAGGATCGCACCGTCGCTGCTCTGGCCGGCAGTGGCTGATCAGTACCGGGACCTCGCCCACGATGCTCTCCGCCTGGACATCGTCCTCGCATCCGCATGATCGAACATCAGGAGATTCCCGCTGTTTCGTATGAGCATCTGCATGCTCTCAGCGACGAGGTCGGCCTGTTCGAGCACGCCGAGCTGACCACGCCGCGCACCGAGCACGGCTACTGCGTGGACGACGTGGCGCGCGGACTG
>JBBQFE010000526.1:0-2728 GCA_038321605.1 Mycobacteriales bacterium
CGACGTTGGACATCTCGAGGTAGCCCGGCGTCAGCGAGCCACGTCCGCCGGAACCAGCCGTGCCGACCTGTGGCAGTCCGGAGTTGCTGCTGGCCTGGTACTGGCTGTCGCCGACCTTGGACAGACCGGCCGGGTTGGCGAACGTTGCGATCGCCACGGTGCCCAGCGCAGTGGTCGCCCCGGTGCTGTCGACGGCATTGACCACACCCTGCGATGAGATGCTCCACGACACGTACGTGCCCGAGCTCAGCGCCGACAGGTCGAGGTTGCCGCCGGCGGCATCCTGCAGGATCGAGCCGTCCGGTGCGGTGAGGTGGCCGGCGGCGTCCAGCTGGAACGAGCCCGCACGGGTGTAGTTCAACTGGCCCTGGTTCTTCACCTGGAAGAAGCCGTCACCGTTGATGAGCAGGTCAGAGGTCCGACCGGTGTACTGGTTGCTGCCCTGGGTGAAGTTCAACTCGGTAGCGGCGAGCTGCACGCCCAGACCGACCTGGCTGGGGTTGGTGCCACCCTGGGCGCCCGGCTGGCCGGCGCCGGCGATGGTCTGGGACAGGGTGTCCTCGAAGACCGCCGAGGAGCTCTTGTAGCCGGTGGTGTTGACGTTGGCGATGTTGTTGGACGTGATGTCGAGCATCTGCTGGTGAGCCCGGAGTCCTGAGATTCCGGTGAAGAGTGAACGCAACATGGTCTTTCTCCTTCTGGGCTGTTCGGTCTGTGGGGGTGGTGCGGGAGGTGGGTGATCGATGAGATCGGCGGTCTCTGCCGACCGGGTCAACTGGTGGCGAGGACCTGCTGGATCTGGCTGAGCCCGACGTCTGCACTGCCGATGCGCAGGGTCGGGGGACTGGTCGAGATGGTCGCGGCGCTGACTATCCCGGTGGCGGTCTTGCCCGCCAGATCGAGGTAGGTGACCTGGCGACCGACCATGCTGGCCGCGGTTTGAGCCTGCTGCGTCGAGAGCATGTCCTTGGTGGCCTTGGCGTTCGCCTCCATGGTCTGGACCTGGGTCAGGGTGGCGGTCTCGCTCATGAATGCCGAGGTGTCCACCGGCTTGCTCGGATCCTGGTACTGCAGCTGCGCCACCAGCAGTTGCAGGAATGCCGTCGAGCTGAGCTGGGTCTGATCGGCCGCAGACTTCGCGCCGACGGTGTTGGGGACGGTCACCCCGACAGCACCCTGCGTCGGGTTGATGGGACTTGTCATTGCGGTACTCCGTTCATAGCCATCTATCGATTGCGGTGGTCGCGGTGCCGCGACGAGCGGGTGAGGTCTCGCTCGTAGCAGCTGGGGCTCGGATTGCCGTTTCACCCTGTGGGCTGCGGTCGTTGTGGTCGTTGTGGTCCTGGGCCCACCCGGCACGATCTTGACCGCCCGCGGACGAATCGCCGGTCGCTGAACCCAGTGAGATCGACACGCCACCGAGACCGGCGGCCGCGAGATCGCTACGGAGTTCACCGAGGGCGGCGCGGACCGTGTCGCGGGTGGTGTCCGAGGCGCTGGCGATCGCCACGCTCATCTCACCCGAGTGCAGCCGCACCTCGACGGTGACCTGGCCCAGGTCGGCCGGGTGCAGGGCTATCAGCATGCGGTGCACACCGTCGCCGCGAGCCTGGACCTCCAGCAGCGGACGGCTGAGCTGCTGGTGGAGCGCTGTCGGCGGCGCGGGCGTGCTGCCGGGCGCCGTGACGACAACGGGAGCCGAGGTGGGAGTAGCGGTGGCGGCGGTTGGCTGAGGTGCACCGGTCGACGCGGTTGCCTGAGCCAGTGAGGCGTCGAACGTCGCGCCACCGGCTGAGCGGTCCGGGTTTACCGAGGGCGCGCGCCGCGCAGCGCTCGTGGCGGACGTGGTCGTGGCGGACGTGGTCGTGGCGGGCGTTGTCGTGGCGGAGATCGTCTTGCCGGGTCCGGTTGCTGCTTCGGTACCCCCGGTCGCGACCGGCGATTGTTCTTCACGCGACGACGGAGACCGCACGGTGACGGGCTGTCCGACGGTAGCGGCACTGACCTGCACCGCGGGGTTGACGCTGACCTGTACAGCGGCGTTGACGCTGCCCTGCAGGGCCGCTTGGGCGTTGGCCAGCCCCGCGCCCCCGGTGACAGGATTCGCCGTGGCGGGATCCGGAGTGCCGAGCGCCGGGGACGTCGTTGTTGCCAGGGCCGGCGAGGTTGCGCCAGCGGCAGCCGTATCGCCCGAGCGAACACCGGCGGTGCGTGTGGCGCCGCCGCGGTTTGTCGTTCCGGCAGGTGATACCTGCTCGGGGACGGCGGCCAACACGGAGCCGAAGGCCGGTGTGAGCGCAACAGTTCGCGCTGCAGAACCCGCGGGGGTCGAGTCGGGTGTTGCGCCAGCAGTCGACGCTGCGTCGCCGAGGATCGAGTGGCCGGCGCTGTCGGGGCTGCCAGGGGCAACGGCCATCGCAGAACTCACCGTTGGCCGGTTCCCCTGCGGGACGGACGGTGCAGGCTGGCTCGGCGAAGCGGTCTGGCTGACCGCCACGGTGCTGGCCTGGCTGACCGCCGCCGTGCCGGCCAAGGCTGCTGTGCCGGCCAAGGCTGCCGTGCCGGCCAAGGCTGCCGTGCCGGCCAAGGCTGCTGCGCCGGGAACTTCGGTGATCGTCGCAGAGCCGGCGACAGGCCCGATCGCGCTGTCCGATGGCACGCCAGAGTGTGTCGAGTGGCTGTGGGGGCCGTCGCCGTCCTTTGTCTTCGACGCCGCCGCCGAGGGCGT
>JBBQFE010000527.1:0-2721 GCA_038321605.1 Mycobacteriales bacterium
ATCTATGGGCTCGGGTCGTTCGTCGTGGTGCCGGTCGGGAGCTACCTGCTCAGCTGGCTGGGCTGGTTCGCCGGCGAGAACTCCTGGAACCGGCACTGGGGAGACACCCATCCCGGCACCGGCCTGTTCGCCCTGTTGCCGTCGGGCTTCCGCAGCCTGCTGAACTACCACCACAAGGCGTACGAGTTTCACAGCACGCTGTATTCACCCCACGCCTACAAGGCCAATCCGTGGTCCTGGCTGGTACTGGGCCGGCCGATCTCGTTCTATTACCCCAGCGGCGTGAACAACTGTGGCGCGGTCAAGGGCGACGGATCGGCGAACTGCGCCCGCGAGATCCTGCTGATCGGAACACCCATCATGTACTGGGCGATCCTGCCGGCCCTGGGCTGGCTGGCCTGGCACTGGATCACCACCCGCGACTGGCGCGCCGGGGCGATCGCGATGGCGTTCCTGGCCGGCTGGGGGGTCTGGCTGCACGACCAGCGGCGGACCGGCTTCCTCTTCTACATGACGCCGCTGATGCCCTACCTGATGCTGGCCCTGGCGATGGCGGTCGGGGCGATGCTCAGCCGCGCCGCGGAGGACCGGGTGGCCACCGCGCAGGCGCTGTTCGCCCGGTTCCGCGCAGCTGTCACCGAGAACCGGGGGCAGCCACCGTCGCGGATGTCCGGCGCGGGCGAGCAGGACCGCGCCGAGGCCGATTACGACGTGGATCAGGTCGGCACCCGGACGGTGGGGTTCCGGGAGTGGATCGAGGTCCGCGGGATCGAACCGACCAGGCTGCTGCGCACCGCACTCGTTGCCTGCTGGCTCGGCGCGGTGGTCGCCGACTTCATCTGGATGTGGCCGGTCTTCACCGGCGGCCTGCTGACCTATGACCAGTGGTCGGCCAGGATGTGGTTCCCCGGCTGGATCTGAGCCGGCAGCGCTGCCGGCAACATCGCGGGGCGGCTGGCGCCTGTGGTTTCCGCTGGACACACATCAATGGCAAAGTTGCGGGTATGGCTATCACACCGAACGTTCCCCGTCCGGGCTTGGACCTGGAATACCCGATGTCGCTGGGTGTCTATGACAAGTACGACCAGGCCCAGCACGTCGTCGACTACCTGTCCGACAATGAGTTCGCCGTCCAGAACATGGTCATCGTGGGCACCGAGCTGCGATCGGTCGAGCGGGTGACCGGACGGCTGACGCGGCAGAAGGCAGCCATCGCCAGCACCGTGTCAGGCGCCTGGATGGGCCTGTTCATCGGGCTGGCTTTTGCCCTGTTCGGCAAGGGCAATCAGATCGGCTTCGTGATCACGATCATCGTGTTCGGTGCCCTGTTCGGCCTGATCTGGAGCCAGATCGGGTTCACCGCACTGACCCGCGGCGGCACCCGGGACTTCTCGTCCGTCACTCAGGTGGTGGCCACCAAGTACGAGGTGCTGGTGGAGCACCGGTTCGCCGAACGGGCGCGGGAGATCCTCGCCGGCATGCCGGGCGCCGCACCCCAGGCGTACTGACAGCGCACCTTGGCTTCGGTGCTTCGGTGCTTCGGTGCTTCGAGGCTTCGAGGCTTCGAGGCTTCAGGGCTTCGGGGCTGCGGGCTCGGAGCGGCCCTCAGCCGGTCAGGACCTCGAAGCTGATGCCGGCCGCCGTCAGCCGGTCGATCAACGGTTGACCCATGGCGACCGCCGTGGTGACCTGCCCGCTGGTCGGCGGTAGCTTGTCGAACGCCAGGCACAGCGCGGCCTCAGCCAACATCTTCGAGGTCTCGTCGTAGCCCGGGTCACCGCCACGGACCTCGGTCCGTACCCGGCGGCCACCGCCCACACCGGTGAACTGCACCGAGAACCAGCTCTTCTCCCGGGTGGCCGCGGAGGGTCCATCGCCGATGGCGAAGCGGCTCAACAGCAGTCGCCTGGTGGCGCCGAGCTGGGCCAGCGCGAACAGCCCGGCGAACCCCACCCCGCCGCCGAGCACCGTCGTCAGACGACGGACCCCCGCGTAGTGGTGGTAGCTGAAATCCGGGCCGTACCTGGGCAGTGCGCGGGCCGACCTGGCCACCACCTGGGGATCGATGGTCGGCAGCGGGATCAGCCAGAGACCGTCGACGTGTCTGGGTGCGGTACCGGATGCCCTCGCCCTGCGCCCGTCGGCGCCGCGGGGCTCGACAGCACGCCGGGCCTTCGCCGCCTGTGTGGAGCTCCGGACCCGCGAGAACGCGGTGACCGCCGAGTGCACGGTGCCCGAGGACGGCTTGCCGCCGGCTCGGACCACCCCGTCGATGGCGATGGCCACGCCCTCGGGCAGCTGGTTGACGGTGAACAGGACGCCCAGGTCATGCGGTATCGAATCGAAGCCGCAGCAGTGCACCAGCCGAGCGCCGGATGCCAGGGCCGGCTGCTGGTAGCGGGTGTACATCAGGTCGACGAATTCCGGTTCCCCGGTCAGGTCGACATAGTCCGTCCCGGCGGCAGCACAGGCCGCGACCAGAGGTTCGCCGTGCTCGATGTACGGCCCGACGGTGGTGATGAGCACCCTGGTGGACTCGGCAACCGGCCGCAGCGAATCGGCGTCGGTGACATCGGCGATCACCAGGTCCAGCTCGGCCAGGTGCCCGTCGATCAGTGCCAACTCGGCCCGTACTGCCTCGAGTTTGACCCGATTGCGTCCCGCCAGCGCCCACCGGCAACCGGCCGGCGCGTGCCGGGCCAGATACTGCGCGGTCAGCGC
>JBBQFE010000528.1:0-2716 GCA_038321605.1 Mycobacteriales bacterium
CGTTCGGCAAGTTGCTAGTCCATGCGCAGGTTGGGAAATGGGCTGCCTAACTTTGTGCTGCCTCGTGATCGTCTGCTTCAGCGGGGACTTGCTCATCGTTGACTTTGAGCATGTATCCGACGCCGCGAAGCGTGTGGATCATTGGTTCGCGGCCCGCATCGATCTTCTTCCGCAAATACGACACGTAGATCTCCACGATGGAAGACCGGCCACCGAAATCGAAGCCCCACACATGTTCGAGTGGCGAGTCGCCCTATCGGGTAGCGGTGTTCCGGCGATGCGGTAGCAGGATTCCGGGGACAGGGTAGCGCTCGAAGCGGGTGTGCTGCTCTGCTGTGAAACGACAACACATGGGGTGTTGTCGTTTCACGTTTGGAGTACTGGTTCATGGCGGATTATCGAAAGATCCTGGTGCTGTTGCTGGAGGGGCGCAGCTATCGGGACGTGGTGGAGATCGCGGGGTGCTCGCACCGGGCCGTGGCCCGGGTGAGCCAGGAAATGCAGGCGCGCGGCATCACCGCGGCGGATTCGGTCAGCGACGCCGACCTAGCCGGGTGGTTCCCGGACGGGCGCCGGAAGGTGTCCGAGGAATATGACCAGCCCGACCTGTCTCGGGTGCTGGCGTCGATGAAAGCGAACCGGCACTTCACCTTGTTGTTGGCCTGGCGCCGCTATGTCGACACGAAGGACGTCGGGAAGAAGTATGGCTATTCGCAGTTCTGCGCCCTGTTCACCGACTACGTCCGCAGTCACGACCTAGTCGCGGTGCTGAACCACGAGCCGGGCCGGGCGATGCTGGTGGACTGGGCCGGCGACACTATCGAGCTGGTCGACGCGGTCACTGGCGAGGTCACGAGGGCGGTGCTGTTCGTCGCGGTGCTGCCGTTCTCCGGGCTGATGTTCTGCCGCGCGTTCATTGATATGAAGTCGCCGGCCTGGCTCGATGCCCACGTTCAGGCCTTCGCGTTCCTCGGAGGGGTGCCGCAGATCATCGTGCCGGACAACCCGACGACCGCGACGAACCGGTCCCACCCGGGAGATGCGGAGCGGGTGGTGAATGCCCGATATCAGCAGCTCGCTGACCACTACCAGTGCGCGATCGTTCCCGCCAGAGTGAAGAAGCCCCTGGACAAGGCGTCAGCCGAGAACGCGGTGAACGTCGTCAATAAACGTGTCATCGGCTATCTCGAGGACGATGTTTTCACGACTCTGGCCGAGTTGAACGACGCGATCGTCGAGCGGGTGCGGGAGATCAACCACGATATCCGCCGCGCTGACGGCTCGACCCGGTGGGAGAGGTTCGACGCTGAAGAGAGGAAGCTGTTGGGTGCGTTGCCGGACGCGGCATTCGAGGACGTCCAGTGGAAGGAGCTCAAGGCGGGCCGCAACTACCACGTCACCGCCGACACCCAACGGTATTCGGTGCCGTTCGCGTTGGCCGGCAAGCTGTTGCGGGTGCGGCTGACCGCTTCGACGGTGACGGTGTTCGACGGGAACGACATCATTTGCAAACACCCGCGGTTGACGGGCCGGAAAGGCCAGTACTCGACCCTGCCGGAGCATGTTCCGCCGCAGCACCGCAATATCGACGGGCTGTGGTCGAGGCGGTGGTTCACCGATCGGGCGCGTAGTTTCGGCCCGGCGACGGTCACGGTGATCGAGCAGATCCTCGACGCCCAGAGCATCGAGGCGCAAGGGAATCTGGCCTGCCAGAACATCCTCGACGGGCTCGGCAAGAACAACCGGCAACGGCTGGACGCCGCCTGCCAGGAGCTGCTGAACCGCCGTGCGCACCCCACCTACACGACGTTGAAACACCTCATGGCCACGATCGACAGCGACGCGAAGAAACCGAAGCCGCTGATCCCGGCGGCCTCGACCCGCAAGCGCGGCAGCACCGTCGTCTTCCGGGACTCCGGACCGGACGTCTATGTTCGCGATGCGTCCCACTACGAGATCGGCGAAGGGATCGGGCGATGACCTTCACGAGCATCGACTACGACAAGTTCCGGGCCCTGCGGGTCACCCATGTTGCGACCCGGCTGGAGGAACTGATCCAGGACGAGGCCAACGACACCCTCACCCCGGAGCAGCTGTTCCTCACCGCCGTCGACGACGCGTTGGAATCCCGGCGGGTGAACAAGGTCGAGCGGCTGATCCGCCAGGCACAGCTTCCGATTCCCGGAGCAACAGTCGCGGAAGTCGACTACCGCGACGGGCGCGGCATCACCCCGGTTCGCATGCGCCGTTATGCCGCCCATCAGTGGCGGGCGGATTCGACGAACCTGCTCATCATCTCGCCCAGCGGAGGCGGGAAAACCTACCTCGCCTGCGCGCTCGGGATCAGCGCCTGCCAGAGCGAGAACACCGTCGCCTACTTCCGGATGGACGACCTCGCCCGGCGGCTCGTCATCGCCCGCGGCAACGGGATCGCGCACCAGAAGCTGCTGAACGAGCTATCCAACATCGACCTACTCATCATCGATGACTTCCTCACCGTCGGCATCGACAGCGATGCCGCCAGCGACTTATTCGCCGTGCTGGCGAACCGGGAACACCGGTTGCCGACGATGATCGCCTCCCAGACCGGACCCGCGCACTGGGTCGCCGAACTGCCCGACCGGGTCGCGGCGGACTCCATCGTGAACCGCCTCGCGAACCACGCCCGGATCATCAACCTGGGCCAGATCGACATGCGCCGGCATCGCAACGAGCA
>JBBQFE010000529.1:0-2714 GCA_038321605.1 Mycobacteriales bacterium
GATCGTGGTGTTCGGGGTGCCCTCGCTGATCGTGACACTCGGCGGATCGGTGATCCTGCAGGGCCTGCTGCTCAACGTCCTGCCACCCGCGTTCAGCGTCAGTGTCGGCGGAACCACTTTCGCCAAGATCGCCGGCACCCACCTGTCCGTCGCGGCGAGCTTCACCCTCGCAGCGGTGGGCTGGGCCGGCTATGTGGTGTCGAGGTGGCACACCTCGGTTCGGGGCAGGTCCGTCGGATCCCGCTCGTTGCTGGGCATCGTGGTCCTGCCGGCGGTGGTCGCCGGCGTCTTCATCTTCGGAGTGGTGGCGATCCTCAGTCACGACCGCGGTCTGCCGCTGCCGGTGGTCATCCTCGCGGTGCTGTTGGTGCTCGGGTCCTACCTCACCACGCAGACCCGCTATGGCGCTCACCTCTACGCGGTCGGCGGTAACCGACAGGCGGCGCAACGGGCCGGCATCCCGGTGGCACGAATGGTCGTGTACTCGTTCCTGATCCTGGGCTTCTGCGGAGCAGTAGCGGGAATCGTCGAAGCGTCACGCCTGCTCGGAGTGTCCGCGTCATCGGGGTCCGGTCCGCTGATGCTGAACGCGATCGCGGCCGCCGTGGTCGGCGGCACCAGCCTGTTCGGTGGCCGAGGGACTGTCTGGTCGGCGCTCATCGGCGCGCTGATCATCGGTTCGATCAACAACGGGGTTCAGCTGCTCGGATTGTCGACCCAGGTCCAGGACTACGCGACCGGCCTGGTGCTGGTGGTGGCTGTGGCAATCGATGTCGTGGTGACGCGGGGCTCGCTCTGGCCGTCACGCCAGGTCCGCAGCTGAACGGACGCTCGCCGGTTCGTACCAGAAGGTTCAGATGGCGAGCATGGACACGACTTTGGCGTGGATCTGCGCGGCCGACGGCATCCACACCGCCTGGAGACTCGGAGCATAGGGCGCCGGCGTGAACGCCGCGCCGACCCGTTCCACCGGTGCGTCCAGTGACCAGAAGCCTTCGCGCACCGCCAGCGCCGCGATCTCGGCACCTACTCCGAAGTCCTTGACCGCATCGTGGGCGATCACCAGCCGGTTCGTCTTCGCCAGCGAGGTCAGGATGGCCTCGCGGTCGAGCGGGACGATGGTGCGCAGGTCGATCACCTCAGCCGAAATGCCCTCGGCGGCAAGGGATTCTGCTGCATCCAGCGCGTCGTAGACGGTGCGGGACCAGGCGACGATCGTGGCGTCGGTGCCTTCGCGCACGATCGCTGCCCTTCCGAACGGAACCCGGTGCTGCGGGCCGGCGGCCGGCGAGGACTTCTCGTAGAGATTGCGGTTCTCGATGAACAGCACCGGGTTGTCGTCCTCGATGGCGGTACGCAACAGGCCGTAGGCATCAGCTGAATTCGACGGCATGACCACCGTCAGGCCGGGTATGTGGGCGAAGAGCACTTCCAGACTCTGCGAGTGCTGGCTGCCCGATGACCGACCAGAACCGAACTGGGTGCGGATCACCAACGGCAGCGTGACCTTGCCGCCGGTCATGAACCGCAGCTTCGCCGCCTGGTTCAGGATCTGGTCGAAACACACTCCGAGAAAGTCCAGGTACATCAGCTCGACCACCGGACGCTTACCGGCCATCGCCGAGCCCACGGCCAGCCCCATGATGGCCGTTTCCGAGATGGGTGTGTCCAACACCCGGTCCGGCCACCGTCCCGCCAGCCCTCGGGTGAGGCCGAAGACATTGCCGCCGCCGACGTCGATACCGGCCAGGTAGACGTCCTCGTCATCGGCCAACGCGTCGGTCAGCGCCTGACGGACCGACTTGGACAGTGAGATCTTGTTGTCCGTCAGGTCGGTGGTGCCCTCACCCTGGGCCCTCGGCGCCAACATGAAGTCGGCCGCCGTCTCCGGGGCGGGCTCGGATGCCGCCCGGGCAGCCACCTCGGCCTCGGTGATCCGGGCGGCGACGCGCGCCTCGATGTCGACCAGCTGCTGCGGCTCGACTCCCAGCGCCACGAGTTGGGCATGGCTGACGACCAGGGGGTCATCCGAACGCAGGGCGGCAATCTCGTCGGCTCCCCGGTAACGCTGCTGATCGCCCTCGTAGTGTCCGTGCCACCGATTGGTGACGGCCTCCACCAGGACCGGGCCGGCGCCGGCACGCACCGAGTCGATGATCGTCGACATCGCGTCGGCCATCGCCGCCAGATCGTTACCTGCCAGCTCGTGAAAGGGCATTCCGTAGCCGAGCGCCCGCTGGCTGATCGGTACCGGGTGCTGGTCGGTGGCCCTGGAGAACTCGGAGTACTGGTTGTTCTCGCACAGGAAGATGACCGGCAGTTTCCAGAGTGCTGCCAGGTTCATCGCCTCGTGGAACGCGCCGGTCGCCACCGCGCCGTCACCGAAGAACGCCACCACCACGCCGTCCTGCTTGCGCAGTGCGAATGCCTGGGCGGCGCCCACCGCGATGGGCAGACCTGCCCCGACGATGCCGTTCGCGCCGAAGATGCCGAGCGACGGGTCGGCGACGTGCATCGAACCTCCCCGGCCCTGGCAGGTCCCGGTCTCCTTGCCCATCAGCTCGGCCAACATCGGCCCGACGTCCAGGCCCTTCGCGATCGCGTGACCGTGGCCGCGGTGGGTCGAGGTGATCACATCGGTGGTGCGCAGGTGATGGAGCGCGCCGACCGCCACCGCCTCCTGACCGATCGACAGGTGCACGAAGCCAGGCACC
>JBBQFE010000530.1:0-2705 GCA_038321605.1 Mycobacteriales bacterium
TCGCCGGCGGGGTGAACTGGACGGTGATGTCGCAGCTGGGCGTGGTGCCACCGGGGCTGAGGTCCGCCACGCCATTGCAGGAGTCGCTGAGAATGGAGAACGAGAGCGGCGCGTCTTGGATGAGCGGGTTGCTCACGCTGATGCCACCCGTGGGAACGCGACCGAGCACCGTGAAGGTGATGGTCCGGCCGTTGGTTGAGCCCTCGGGCAGCTGACCGAAGTCCACCGTACCGGCGGGGCTGATCTCGAAGCGCGCCAGACCGCTGCCAGAAAGCGCCGCCGTAGCGCGGGCGCCGTTGGTGCCGATGACCGAGAGGCTGGCCGTGCGGGGGCCCACTGCGCTTGGTCTAAAGGCCACGGTCACCGTGCAGAAGGTGCCCGGAACAAGGTCGAGGCAGGTGGAGGGGGTGATGATGTAGTCCGCCGCCGCCGGGCCGGTGGCCGCGATGGTCAGATCTCCCGTCCTGCGCTCGTCAGGGCCGGTCTGGTTGCGCAGGGTGATGGTTTGCGCACCCGTGGTGGTGTTGACGACCACGGGCCCGAAGGAGGGAATGGGGCTGGGGTCGATCACGAGCGCGGCAGCGCTGAGGCCGGTACCGCTCAAGGCGACGACCACGCTCAAGGGGTTGGCCGGAAGCGTGGAGCTGCCGGTGTTGGAGAGCACCAACTGGGCGGTCTGAGAGCCAGTCAGCGTAGGTTGGTAGCTGACGACCACGGTGCAAGACGCGCCGGGCGCCAGGCTTGTGCCGCAGCCGGTCGGCGAGGAGAACTGACTAGCGAAGGCACCGCTGATAGACGTGGTGAGCCCTTCTGCGGTCACCTCGCCCTGGTTGGTGAAGCGGAAGGTCGCCGGTGCGCTTTGGGCGTTGATGGCGACGCCGCCGAAGGTCCCGTCCACGGGGGTGACTTCAATGACCGGTGGCTTCAGAGCCGTTGCCGAGACCGGCACCCGAACGAGGCCGCCGGGCGTGGCCGAAACCGTGATTTGCGACGGCTTCGGGCCTGGGGTGGTTGGCCGGAAGTTGACGTTGAGCGTGCAGCTTGTGGTGGGGGCCAACGTTCGACCGGCCGAGGTGCAGTCTCCGGTCAGGGTGTAGTCATTGGGGTCGCCAGCCGTGAGGGAGAGCGGGCCAGTGACGACGCCGCCGTTGTTCGTGATGAGGACCGGAACCATGAAGGTCGTGTTGACCTCCACTCCGGCCGGGAAGATGGCGCTCGAAGGGCTGACGGCGAGAGCGGCGGGCGCTTGCGCGAGGCCTCCGAGGGCCAGCGAGGCCGTACCGCCGGGGGTGGCGGTGGCCGTGATGGAGGCGTTGAGCCGCGTTCCAGCTATGGTGCCCGCGGGGGCCGTAAAGACGACATCCACCTTGCAGGTCTGCTCCGGCTGGAGCACGGCGCTACAGGTCGAGCCGCTCGCAACGAAGGCGGCGGCGTCGGTACCGGTCACGGCGAAGGTGACGAGCCCCGTGGGGACCTCGCCTGCGTTCCGGACCGTGACGGTGGCCGCGGAGCTGGGCGTGCCGATCGTCGAGGTGAGCGTGATCGGATCGAGCGGGGCTACCACAATCTGGGCGGGCCTACGGCCGGTCCCCAGAAGCGTGGCGCTTGCCGCCGGACCGCTGTTGCCCGTCCACTGCGCCTGAAGGGAAACGCGCTTGGTGCCGCTGGATTGCGGGGCGAAACGGACGCTGACCTTGCAGGTACCCGTTTGCGCCGCGAGCACCGTGCCGTTGCCGCCGCTGCAGCTCAGGCTGTTCGGCACGATGGCGAAGTCCGCCACGTCGCCGCCGGAGAGCCCCAATGCGAGACCCTCGAGCTTGTTGTTCCCGGAGTTCCTGATGGTGAACTCCTGGACCGTCGGGGCCGCGCCGATGTCCGACCGCAGGAAGTCGAAACCGGACGGAGGATCGAACGAGACCGGTTCGGAGATGCCGCTGCCTTGGACGGGAACCGTCAGGGTGGCGGCCGAGCCATCGCCCACGACGATGGAGCCAAGGCGGGCCCCCGGCTGGGACGGGCTGAACACGACCTTGAACGTGCAGCTGGCCTTGCTGGCGAGAGCGCCCGTGCAGGTTCCGGGGGTCACCAAGAACTCCAACGATGACGACACCACCGTCACGGGTCCGCTGCTGGCGGTTCCGGAGTTGGTCACCGTGAACGTGAAGGGCATGCCCGGTTGAAGGATCGCGGCAGATCCGAAGTCCTGCGTCGCTGGCGATACCCCGAGCTGAGCCTTTGCCGGAGTCGCGTCGACGCCCGCGTCTACGCCCGCCGCGTCCGGTCCGCCGTCTTTTTTCGCCGTGCCGCCGCCGCCGCAACCGGCCGCGAAGAGCATGCCGGCGAGGCATGAGATCGCCACCCTCGACATCAGTTTAGAGCTTCCCAAAAAAGACATGCAGTAGCCTCCATCAAACCCGTTTTTGCGCCGTCACAGCTGCTCACAAAGCAACACCGAAGAACCCGGAGCGTCGGCAGTTTCAGGCCTTTTCGAGAAGACGGCAAGTTTCGCGCGTGGGATTTCTCGCGGAACGCTGCTGTGTTGGGAGGAACTGTAGGGACCCTGCGGACCCTCTGTGTTGCGGCCCACAGGACCAGTGCTGAGGAACCTCTGCACCCGCTTTCACGCAGCTCACCCTGTCCGCGCCGTCAAAACCCCGGTACATGTCGACGGACTCCGCCCTCCCTTGGTAGGGTCGCGGGTTCAT
>JBBQFE010000531.1:0-2699 GCA_038321605.1 Mycobacteriales bacterium
GAGGCTGCATGACGAGCTGGGCGGTGTCCGCCGACCGGCTGTCGGCGATCACCAGCCCGAAGGGGTCACTCGCGGTGACAGCGGTCGGTCCCACCGTGTGACGTCCCCGCGGCAGTGGCGGCAGTGGGTAGGCGACGGTGCGTCGTTGCCGGCCACGGATCCCGGCGACGCTGAATTGCAGCGGACGGCCGCCCGGCACCGACTCGGTCACCCGTAGCGGGCCGGTGCCGAAAGCGTTGGGATTTCCGAGAATGAGACGGACCTCGGCACGGGTGCCGGCCTCGGCACGCTCCGGACGAATGGAGTGGCCGATCCGCAAACCGGACCTCGCCTGTCGTACGGCCAGCCACGCCGGAACCGGCAATGCCAACAGCAGTATCCCGACCCGTTGCAGATCCAGCACACCCAGCACCAGACCGGCGACCGTCGAGATGATGCCCACTGCGACGAACGTCCTGCCCCGTCCGGAGAGGCTGATTCTGGGCACGCCGCTGGACGTGGCGCTGTCGGTGGTTCGGCCGGCGGGCCTACTGCTGGGCTGCGGCATTGCCTGGTTCCTCAGTCGGTCCGGGCGATGGCCGGGATCGGCGTCTTCGCGACGATGTCTGCCACCAGGTCCTCAGGCGACCGGCCGGCGACAGTGGCGCTCGGGTTCGGGATGATCCGGTGGGCCAGTACCGGCACCGCCAGCTTCTGGACGTCGTCGGGTAGGACGTAGTCGCGGCCGGCCAGCGCGGCGGCGGCCTTGGCGGTGCGCAGCAGGTGCAATGAGGCTCGCGGCGACGCTCCCAGGCGCACGTCCGGGTGACGCCTGCTCGCTTCGGCCAGTGAGACCACATAGTCCTTCACCGCTTCGGCCACGTGGACCGTCTTGACGGCTTCGATCAGAGCCCGGACGGTGACGGCGTCCGAGACCGCCTTCAATTCGTCGATCGGGTCGGAGGTCGTCTGGTCGCTGAGCATGGCGATCTCGGCGGCGCGATCGGGGTAACCCAGCGAGATCTTGGCGGTGAACCGGTCCCGCTGCGCCTCGGGCAACGCGTAGGTGCCCTCCATCTCGATCGGGTTCTGGGTTGCCAGCACCAGGAACGGCGCCTGCAGTTCGTAGCGTGCACCGTCGACGGTCACCTGCCGCTCGGCCATGCATTCGAGCAGGGCGGCCTGGGTCTTGGGCGAGGCCCGGTTGATCTCGTCGCCGAGCAGGATGTTCGCGAACACCGGGCCCGGCTTGAACTCGAATTCGGTGGAGTCGGAATTGAAGATGCTGACTCCGGTGACGTCGGAGGGCAGCAGATCCGGGGTGAACTGGATTCGGCGAACGGTGCAGTCGATCGATCGGGCAAGCGCCTTGGCGAAGGTGGTCTTACCCACCCCGGGGACGTCCTCGATCAGCAGGTGTCCCTCGGCGAGCAGCACGGTCACTCCGAGTTGAATGACCTCGAACTTGCCCGAGATCGCCCGCTCGATGTTCGCCACGATCCGGGCGGCGGCCGGCGCGACCTCAGCGATCGTGAACCGCGGCATCGATCCACTGGACCAGGCATCGGGAGATACCTCGTCGGTACCCGCACCGGCGGCATCCGGTTGCGGGACCGGTGCCGAGTCGAAGCCTGTTGAGTGAGTCACGTCGGGTGGTCCGTCCTTCGTCGTAGTAGCCGGCCGGTCGAACAGCTCTGTCTGGTCGCGTCGGTCCCCTCCAGAGTTATCGAGAAGTCGCGATAAGTCGAGCGCCTGACCGCCCGGCTGACCTCGATGTCTACCCCAACTTGCCCCAGCAGGTGGCCGATCTCGCCGCAGGTAATACGTTGCATGGCCCGTTTCGGTTCGGATCGAGGCCATTTCGGTCTGGGACAGGCCTGGGAAGGCAAAATCCCCCCACCAGCCCCCACGTCACACAACCCAGCAAACGCGGGGGACACCACCCAAAATTGATAAGCGTTTCTGATTGACCGTGATGAAGAGTGGGGTATGGTGGGTAGAAGTGGGGATCATGTGAGGTAATTCGGTGGGCACTCTCGCCGGGAGGGGGTGGCCGGTGTTTCTCGGAACGCACACCCCGCGGTTGGACGACAAGGGTCGACTGGCGCTCCCGGCAAAGTTTCGGACCGAGATGGAGGGCGGGCTGGTGATCACCAAGGGCCAGGAGCGCTGCCTGTTCGTCTTCCCGATGGCCGAGTTCACCCGGATCACCGCGCTGCTCCGAGAAGCGCCGGTCACCCAGCGAAGCGTCCGTGACTACAGCCGGGTCTTCTTCGCCAGTGCGTCGCACGAGGTGCCGGATTCCCAGGGTCGGATCACCGTCCCGGCTCCACTGAGGGCGTATGCGGGGCTGGCCAAGGACTGCGTCGTCATCGGCGCGAACAGTCGCGTCGAAGTATGGGATGCCGCAGCCTGGCAGGCCTACCTGGACGGAACCGAGCAATCCTTCTCCGATGCCGAGGAGGTAATCCCTGGGCTGCTCTGAAACCCGGTCGAGGTCGTCATGCCAGGCCTCCTCCCGCCTTTATCGACCGTTGTCCTGACGCACTTCCCCGGCGCCAGGGCACCGACAGATCGGGCGGGCGGGGACCAAGCAGAACGAACCGACATCCGATCCACGCACGAGCACCGCACAGGCAGGAGAATCGCGAATGGGCGCACCGGACGAACCGGTCCCGGTTGTGTCAGCCCTGCACGTGCCCGTGCTGCTCGAACGCGTA
>JBBQFE010000532.1:0-2691 GCA_038321605.1 Mycobacteriales bacterium
CGGCGCCCGATCGCCTCGCTCAACTATCTGCTGTCCTCGCATGTGTGGGGGCAGGACCACAACGGCTTCTCACACCAGGATCCCGGCTTCATCGACCATGTGATGAACAAGAAGGCAGAGATCGTGAGGGTGTACCTGCCACCGGACACGAACACCCTGCTCTCGGTGGTCGATCACTGCCTGCGGAGCCGGGACTACGTCAACGTGGTGGTAGCCGGCAAGAAGCCCTCGCTGACCTACCTGTCCATGCCCGAAGCCGTCGCGCACTGCACCCGTGGCCTGGGCATCTGGGACTGGGCAGGCAGCGCGGACGGCAACCCCGATGTGGTGCTTGCCTGCGCCGGGGATGTGCCCACCCTGGAGACGCTGGCAGCGGCGGACCTGCTCCGCCGGCACCTGCCGGCACTCAAGGTGCGGGTCATCAACGTCGTTGACATGATGCGGCTGCAACCCGCCTCCGAGCACCCGCATGGCCTGTCCGGCCGTGACTTCGACGCCCTTTTCACCGCTGACAAACCGGTGATCTTCGCCTACCACGGGTATCCGTGGCTGATTCACCGCCTCACCTACGGTCGCACCAACCACCACCAGATCCACGTGCGCGGCTACAAGGAGGAGGGCACCACCACAACTGCCTTCGACATGGTGATGCTCAACGACCTGGATCGGTTCCATCTCGTGATGGATGTCATCGACCAGGTGCCGAGCCTGGGCAGCGCGGCGGCTGTCCTGCGCCAGCAGATGGCCGATGCCAGGCTCGCCGCCCGCGCGTACACCAGAGAATTCGGCGAGGACGATCCGGCGATCGCCAACTGGACCTGGCAGGACCTGCCTGAGCAAGGAAACTGAGGCATGCGGGTGCTGGTGGTCAACGCGGGATCGTCCAGTCTCAAACTGAGGCTGCTCGACGGGCAGGACGACGTCCTCGCCGCCGCGGACCTGCCCGCCCTCGGGGCCGGCTTCGACCCGGCAGCGGCAGCTGCAGCACTGGACCGGTGGCCGGAACCCGACGTCGTCGGTCACCGCATCGTGCACGGTGGCACCAGGTTCGCCTCCGCCGTCCGCATCGACGCCGACGTCGAGGCCCAGTTGCACGAGTTGACCGATCTGGCACCGCTGCACCAGCCGAAGTCCCTCGCCGGCCTGAGCCTGGTGAGCACCCTGCTGCCCGACGTACCCGCGGTGGCCTGCTTCGACACCGCCTTCCACGCCGGAATTCCGGAGGCCGCCGCGACCTATGCGGTGCCCGCGGAATGGCGGCGCAGGTACGGGATCAGGCGGTACGGCTTTCACGGACTGTCACATGCCTACGCCTCGCGCCGCGCAGTCGAACTCTCCGGCCGTGCACCAGCCGGACTCCGGATGGTCACCTGCCACCTCGGCGCCGGCGCGTCGCTGTGCGCCGTGCTCGATGGCCGCAGCGTCGACACCACGATGGGCTTCACGCCATTGGAGGGCCTGGTGATGGCGACCCGCTCGGGGACGGTCGACCCCGGCCTGGTGCTGTGGCTCGAGGAACACGAGAACCTCAGCCCGCACGAGGTCGCCACCGCTCTGGAGACCGCTTCGGGCCTGCTCGCTCTGGCGGGCAGCGCCGACCACCGCGAGGTGGAGGCAAGGGCAGCCGCCGGTGACAGTTCGGCGATACTGGCCCTCGAGGTTTCCCTGCACCGCCTGGTCGGCTCGATCGCGGCGATGGCCGCCGCCACCGGCGGACTGGACGTGCTGGTCTTCACCGGAGGCGTCGGCGAACACTCACCGTGGATGCGAGCGGCAGTCGCAGAACGCCTCAGCTGGCTGGGGGTCGCGGTCGATACCGGGGTGAATCACACCGCATCAGGTGATGTCGACCTGACCGCCGCCGGAGCGGCCGTGACGACCCTGGTGATCAGCGCTCGCGAGGACCTACAGATTGCCGGTGAATCACGAGCCGTGATGGCGCATGGGCCGCACACAGTGGATGCTTGATCCATCGGCCTTCGCAATCGGCGCTCGTCGGCGACCGCCCGGAGGCAGACCTTGACCAGCACCTCTCTCTCGACCGGCGACCTGCCGGTGGACACCTCGACGAAAACAGCGGACGCCATAGGCCCCGTGGTCGACGGCACCGAACCCGGCTGCGACCGGGGTAGCGCTTACGCCGTGTTGAGCAGGCAGATCCGGGCCGCCAAACTGCTGCAGCGCCGTCGTGGCAGTTACGCGGCACGGATCACCGTTACCGGGCTGGCACTGGCCGCCACCTGGGGTGCGGTACTGCTGGTGGGCGATTCCTGGTATCAGCTGATCGTCGCCGGCGTACTCGGCGTCGTCTTCACCCAGGTCGCCTTCCTCGGCCACGACGGTGGCCACCAGCAGGTGGCGAGCCGGCGACTGAGCAACGACACGATCGGTCTGGTCGCGGGAAACCTGCTGACCGGCTTGAGTATCGGCTGGTGGGTGGACAAGCACAACCGCCATCACGCCAATCCCAACAAGGAGAACCACGATCCCGACATCGGTGACGGTGTGCTGACGTTCACCACCAACCAGGTCGCCTCGCGCACCGGCCGGCTGGGCAAGTTGATCCTGCGTTACCAGGCATTCCTGTTCTTCCCGCTGCTGACGCTGGAGGGACTGCACCTGCACATCGCCAGTGTTCGTTGGCTGGCCGGCAACCGCGCCAAGCCACACCGCGCCGTCGAACTCGGGTTC
>JBBQFE010000533.1:0-2688 GCA_038321605.1 Mycobacteriales bacterium
TCGGCGTCATCATCGACGCGAGCACGACGCGGATGGAGAAGCCGGCGCGGCCTGAGGTCTGCAGGAACTCGTTGAGGATGTCCGGCGTGTTGGGCCAGAAGTTGGGCCGCATGTAATCTGCCGCCGCCACCAACTCCTCACCGTAGGCCTGCAGTTCCCAGGGGGAGTTTCGCCAGGTGTAGTAGGTGTAACTCTGGCTGAAGCCGATCCGTGCGAGCTCGTGCATCATCGCCGGTCGGGTGAACGCCTCGGCCAGGAAGAGCACCTCAGGGTTCTTCTTCTTGATGGTGCTGATCAGCCATTGCCAGAAGTCCAGCGGCTTGGTGTGCGGGTTGTCGACGCGGAAGATCTTCACGCCGCGATCGACCCACAGTCGTGTGACCCGCAGCAGTTCCGCGTAGATGCCCTTGGGGTCGTTGTCGAAGTTCAGGGGGTAGATGTCCTGGTACTTCTTCGGTGGATTCTCGGCGTAGGCGATGCTGCCGTCGGGAAGCGTGGTGAACCATTCGGGGTGGGCGCTCACCCAGGGGTGATCGGGAGCGCACTGGAAGGCCAGGTCCAGGGCGACCTCCAGTTCGAGTTCACGTGCGCGAGTGACGAAGGCGGCGAAGTCCGCCTCGGTGCCCAACTCCGGGTGGATCGAGTCGTGACCTCCCTCGACCGACCCGATCGCCCAGGGCGAACCGGTGTCGGTGTCCGACGGAGTGAGACTGTTGTTCGGGCCCTTGCGGTTGATCCTGCCGATGGGATGGATCGGGGGCAGGTAGACGACGTCGAAGCCGAGGTCCTTGACGTAGTCGAGGTGGCGGGTGGCGTCGGCGAAGGTGCCATGGCGCACCGGCCGGGCCGGGTCAGCTGGGTCGTCGGACAGTTCCGCGCCGATCGAACGCGGAAAGAACTCGTACCAGGAGCCGTACAGGGCCCGCTGCCGATCGACCCAGATGTCGTACCGCGGCGAGGCCGTGATCAGTTCCCGCACCGGATACCTGAACGCAAGGGCGCGCACCTCGCGGCTGAGCGCCCTGGTGATGCGCAGCTGCAGGTCGACCTCGCTCCGTCGCAGGTCAGCCGCGGTGGCCAGGGCGAGTTTCGACTCGGCCTTGCTCTTGGACGATCCGGCGACCTGCTCGAACAGCCGGGCACCGGACTCCAGGTCGTTGGCCAGGTCCTCGGCGTTCTGACCGGCGTCGGTCTTGACCTCCACCGCGTGGTACCAGGTCGCCAGCGGGTCACTCCACGCCTCGACCTGATAGGTCCACAGCCCTACCGCGTCGGGCACCACCTCGGTGCGCCAGCGATCGGTGCCGCCACCCAGCGGGTGCAGTCGGTTGAACTCCGCGGCCTTGCCCTTGGGGGAGACCCAGCGGACCGAGGCCGCGATGGCGTCATGCCCCTCGCGGAAGACGGTTGCCTCGATGCCGATGTGCTCACCGACCACGGCTCTTGCCGGAAGATCTCCCAGCGCGATAACCGGATGCAGTCCATTTTGTCCAAGTCGTCCAGCCACTTAGCCACCGTAGCGTCTCTCGTGTCGCGGGCCGAGTCCGTCCCGGCTCGGGCCAGCTTTCCGCAGATCGTCTGTAAGCGCTACCGCGACCCGCTATCCTCTGCCGTATGAAGGCTCTCCGTCGACTCACCGTCCGCGCTGCGCTCCCCGAGCAGCTTGTCCCGCTGGGCGAGATCGTCGCCAACCTGCGATGGTCCTGGCACCCGGAATCGTTGGATCTGCTGGAGGCGGTGGATCCGGAACTGTGGAGCCAGTGTCACGGCGATCCGGCCAAGCTGCTCGGTGGCGTCAGCACCGATCGCCTGCTGGCGCTGGCCAAGGACCGCAAGTACCTGCGTCGGCTGCAGGACGTCTCCGACGATCTGAAGGACTACCTTGAGCAGCCGCGCTGGTACCAGCGCCAGCAGGAGCTCGAGGCGGCCGGCGGCCATGAAGACCCGTCCGCTGCGGCCCTGCCCGCCTCCATCGCCTATTTCTCTCCGGAATTCGGCATCACCGAAGTACTCCCGCAGTACTCCGGTGGCCTGGGCATCCTGGCCGGTGACCACCTCAAGGCGGCCTCGGACCTGGGCGCACCGATCATCGGGGTCGGTTTGCTGTACCGCGCCGGATACTTCTCGCAGTCACTGTCGCGCGAGGGCTGGCAGCAGGAGCGTTACCCGTCGCTGGACCCGCAGGGCCTTCCGCTCACCCCGTTGCGTGATGCCGAGGGCAACCTCGCGAGGGTGACGCTGGACCTGCCCGAGGGTCGCGCCCTGCACGCCCAGATCTGGCTGGCGTCGGTCGGCCGGGTTCCACTGCTGCTGCTCGACTCCGACGTCGAAGAGAACGATGCTGCTGCCCGCGGCGTCACCGATCGTCTCTACGGCGGCGGTCCGGAGCACCGGCTGCTGCAGGAGTTGCTGTTGGGCGTCGGAGGCGTGCGGGCCCTTCGCAGCTTCTGCGCCATCTCCGGACATCCGGAACCCGAGGTCTTCCACACCAACGAGGGCCACGCCGGATTCCTGGGCATCGAACGGATCAGCGAGCTCAGCGACGGCGCGGCCAAGTTGAGCTTCGACGAGGCGCTCACCGCGGTGCGGGCCGGCACGGTCTTCACCACCCATACGCCGGTCCCGGCAGGTATCGACCGGTTCGACCGGACCCTCATCGAGGCATATCTCAACGATGTGCCCGGCGTA
>JBBQFE010000534.1:0-2688 GCA_038321605.1 Mycobacteriales bacterium
GACTGGTCCCCGGATACCGTCACGCTGTCGATCGACGGCAAGAGCTATGCCACCTTCACCAGGGCAGCCGTGCAGAAGGTCGGTACCTGGGTGTTCGACCATCCGTTCTACCTGCTGCTCAACCTCGCGGTCGGCGGCAACGGGCCCGGGCCGCCTACCCCAGCCACCCAGTTTCCCCAGCGCATGATCGTGGACTACGTCCGCATCTACGACTGAGCAAGCTCCTCGCGGGTGGAACCGATGGCGCGTTCGGCGGCGGTCGGCTCGTGCTCCTCCGACGCCCGCTGCGACGCCGCCCGGCTGGTCGCCCTGGACACCGCAGCCTTCATCCCGTCGCCCTGTGCCCAGATGACCAGGGCGAAGCCGTACATGCCCAGTGCGGTCACGCCGGCCCAGAAGAGCAGTGGGACGGACGTCCGGTGCAGAAGGAGGCCGGCCGCTATGCAACCGGCGGCCAGGGATCCGGCCACGAGGTGCGGTAGGCACAGTGCCAGCGAACTGGTCCGCGAGGCGCGCATGCTGGACATGTCACCCTTCGGCGTGACCTTGAAGACCAGCCGGCGCTGCCGGATGACACCGACCGCCGCCAGCAGGTAGAACGGCGCGATGGCAATCGAGATCAGGCGTCCTGGCAGCAGGAGACCGCGCCGGTGTTCAGGCAGGTCGAAGCGCTGCAGCCACCAACTGAAGACCGAACGTGCGATCAGGAACGGGCTGAACCAGATCACCGTGCCCACGGGATCGAGGTTGGCCGGCGCCAGTCCGAGCCCGAAGTAGGCCAGCAGCACGCCGAGCCCGAGCGCGCCGGCGATACCGCTGAAGTAGTGCTGCTGCAGGCTGAGGTACAGCGCGGCCTGCCGGAAGTCCATCCGCCGCACCAGTGACAGCGAATGCCTGCGCAGGATGTCGATACAGCCGAACGCCCACCGGGTCTGCTGGTTGATGTAGGCGTGCCACGTGGCCGGCCCTTCTCCGATGGCCAGTACCGCCGGCACGTACACACTGCGCCAACCCGCCGCGTGCAGGCGCATGCCGGTCAACAGATCCTCCGTCAGGTGCCCGGCGTACCAGCCGATCTGACGCAGGGCCGCGACCCGGACCACGTGGTTGGCACCGATCATGTTGCAGGACCCCCGCGCCGAGAGGCCCCGCATGACCTGCCCGTAGAAGGAGTACAGCTGCTGGGCCGCGGCCTTGGCCACGAACGAGTCGGACTCGTTGCCGTACACCTGCGGGGTCCCGACGAAGGCGACCGTCTCGTCGGCGAAGTGCCGCAACGTGCGGGTGAGAAAGTCCCTGGTCGGCAGGAAGTCCATGTCGATCTGAGCGACGAAGTCGTAGCCGGCGGCGTGGCTGTCGTACCAGGCGTTGTGATTGCCGCCCTTGGTCCGCCCGGTGAACGGACCGGCGACGAGGTTGTACTCCCGCACCCCGTGCCGGCTGAAGTACAGCACCCCGAGCTCCTGGCAGAGCAGCCGGACGTCGTCGGAGCCTCCCTCGTCCAGCACCCAGGTGTCGTGCTCGTAGTCGGCGCCGAGCATGGCCACCAGCACCGAGCGCAGCATCTCCAGCGGTTCCACCGACGGCACGAAGCTGGTCAGGAAAGCCACTCGGGCTCCTGGCTCGAGTGGGCCGTGTGCGGGTTCCGCGGCGATCCGGGAAGAGACGATCCACCCGAAGACGTCCATGAAGATCCGGTGCGAGACGACCAGGGTCAGCACCACGAACAGCCCGAGGTCGGCCAGGTGCGCCGAGCCGGAGAAGTTGTTGGCCAGGTGTGACGGGCGGAACCACCACCCGGCAAAGGCCAGCAGCAGCCCGACGGTCACGGTGAACATCGCGTAGAAGGTCACGCGCTCGGTACGGGTCATGGGCGGGCGCTCGCAGACTTGGAGGTGAGGATGCTGCTGATCAGGGGAGACAATCGCTGGCTCATGGTGTTCGTGAGGTGACTGCTGTCCCGGTAGACCAGGACGTCGTCCACCACCACGGGGCACAGCGTGCGGGTGCACAACCACGACTTCGGCTCGATGTAGGTCGCGCGAGCGGCGGACACCGCGCGCCCGACCGCATCGTGGCGGGCCTGGCCCAACTTGTAGACCGATCCCGGCGCGGCTGCGCAGGTACGCACCCGCGTCAGGTTCTGCGCCAGGCAGTCGGGGACATTGGTCTTCGGGTAGGGCGTATCGGCGATGAAGAGCGTGCGGGTCCCCGCCATGGTCAGCTGGCGAACCGTCGCCGCGGTGTCCTCGGCCCAGGTGGTGTCGGAGACCGCGTCTCCGGGCACCGAATCGCTCTGGCTCAGAAAGACGGCCTGCGGGTGCAGCGAGCGGATCCGGGCGATCGTCTGGGTCCGCCAGGTGTCACATTCGGTGTACGGACGACGCAGGGTCGAATCGGTCAGACTGAGTGCCGCTACCGGGCAGGCAGCCTTGGTCCAGCTCAGGATCCGCCAGCCCGACTGCTTGCCCGCGGCGTCGAAAGCGCCGTCCCACTGCTGGGCGTGACTGTCACCGAAGATGACGGCGGTGCGGCTGGCGGTCACATCGCCGTACGCACAGGCGCCCTGAACGGTCTGCAGAAAGTTGAGGTGACAGCCGTCGCCCTGGCTCCGGGGGACATCGGCGGCGGCGGCGCTCAGGCTCGGAGTCAGGTTTGCCGGCACCAGGTTGTTGCTGACCGCTCGGG
>JBBQFE010000535.1:0-2683 GCA_038321605.1 Mycobacteriales bacterium
CACCACGGTGGCGCACGTGTGCGACCGGGACCTTCCCACCGCGCTGGAGCTGCTGTCGTCACGGGCCCTGTCCACCGTCCTGCTCGACCGCGTGGTCTCGCTGAAGGACGTGGTGGGGTCGGGCTTCGACCCGCTGAGCACAGGGCAGGCCCACGGAAAGATCCTGGTCGATCCCACCTCATGACCACCGTCGCAGTACTGGGGGCGGGCCGGATGGGTTCGGCCATCGTGCGGCGACTGGCGACCACCGGCCACGACGTGGTCGTGTGGAACCGGACCGCCGCCGCCGCCGAGTCGCTTGCCGCCGAGTCGGCCGCGGTCAACGCTGCGAGCTCGCCGGCTGCTGCGGTCGCCGGCGCCGACGTGGTGCTCAGCATGCTGGCCACCGGAGACATCACCTGCGCGGTGGCGCTGGACGAAACCTTCCTCGATGCGCTACCCGACCTGGCGGTGCTGGTCGACCTGGGTACCAGCGGGCTCGAGGCAGCGCATCGGCTCGCGCAGGGTTTCGGTAATGCCGGAAGGCGATATCTCGACGCCCCGGTATCAGGCAGCGTGCCCGCGGTGCAGGCCGGCACCCTCCTGATCATGGCAAGCGGACCGATCGAGCACCTGGACAAGGTCCGACCGGTGCTCTCGGCGTTGGCCAGGAACGTGCTGCACCTGGGTCAGGCCGGCAACGGTCAGGCCATGAAGCTCGCTGTGAACCTGGTATTGCACAGTCTCAACTCCGCTCTTTCGGAGTCGCTCGCGCTGGCGGAACGGTTAGGCATACCCTCCGACATCGCCTACGACGTCCTAGAGGGCAGCGCCGTGGGCGCCCCGTTCGTGACGTACAAACGGTCTGCGTTCCTCGATCCGAACGCACCGGTTGCGATGAACCTGGCACTTGTTGCGAAGGACCTCGGGCTCATCACCGCCGCGGGCCGAGACGCAGGCCTTTCACTCACCACCACACAGGCTGTTCACTCTCAGGTAACAGCTGCCTGCGCAGCGGGTCTCGGCTCGGCGGACATGGCTGCATTACGCCAGTTTCTAAGCGATTCCGCGTCCCACTGACGTCCCTCGCGACGCTGCGACCCCAGCAAGATTACGAATGTGCGTCGGTCATTTTTCGGCGTCGTCAATCTCTTGTGAACAGCAAATAGTGTATGTACAGTCACCCACAACACGCAGCCAGGGCTTGTAGTCAAGCACCGCATTCCCCAGTCCGGTAAGGAGCGACATGGCCACCAAGACCGCAGCCGGCCGGGCCGGTTCGACCCGCGCACGGCTGGCGGCGTCACGCGGTCTCTGGACGATGCTGGTGGCCGTCCTGCTCCTGATAGTCGCGGGCATGATGTTCGCACCGACGAGCGTCAGCCACGGCTCGCTACAGGGCACTCTGCCCTTCGCCGCCGTGCTGGCCATTGTCGCGCTGGGACAGACGCTGGTCATCCAGCAGGGCGGCATCGACCTGTCGGTGCCCGGCTCGGTGTCGCTCGTCGTGGTGATCACGACCTTCGAGCCGCACGGCGACGATTCCCGTCTGCTTCCCGCGGTGCTTCTCGCCCTGGTGGTCGCCATCGTGGCCGGGTTGCTCAACGGGATCCTGATCGGGCGCCTCGGCCTCAACGCCATCGTCGCGACCCTGGGTACCAATGCCCTTTTGTACGCGGGCGTTCTGGGAATTTCAGGCGGATCACCCCGTCGCACGACGAACCGTCTGGCCTCCATCGCCGGCGGCGACACGGTGGGAATTCCGAACGCCATTCTCTTCGCGGTCGCCGCCGTCGTGATCACCTCGACCGCGATGAAGTCGACCGTCCTCGGACGCCGCTTCGAAGCCGTCGGCTCGAATCCATTTGCCGCGCGTGCCACCGGACTCCGGGTCACCCGCCATCGCACTGCCGCCTACGTCTGGGCGCAGGTGCTGTACTGGCTGGCCGCGGTGCTGCTGGCCGGAATCGTCGCCCAACCAACGGCATTCCAGGGTGACGCGTACCTGCTGCCCTCCGTCGCCGCCGTCGTGCTGGGTGGCACCTCGCTGCTCGGTGGTCGCGGCAACCTGGTCGCGACGGCGGTCGCGGCGCTTTTCCTCAGCCAACTCAACCAATTCGTGCTTGCTCTCGGCGTCAGCTTCGCCGTACAGACCCTCGTCGAGGCCGCGGCGTTGGCGCTGGGCGTTGCCCTGTACAGCCTCGACTGGGGCGCCGTCCGGTCGTTCTTCCAATCATCACCAGCCTCGTCGATCACCACGGCCTGACAACCCAGGTCCCGAACCACGGCCTGACAACACAGGTCCCGAACACCAGATCTCGACAGCCAGGTCTGGACGGCCAACCTCGGTAACACAGTTCGTGGCCCGCCACGAGCGCACGGCCCTTGATTGCTCGTCGTAATGCCAGCTCGGTCCTTGCTCGATCCCGTAGTGCAGGAAGAAAGGGAACGGAAACATGCGTCATTCACAGTTGCCCCTCCGCGTAATTGCGGGGCTGGGTGCGGCAGCGTTGCTCATCAGCGCCTGCTCTAGCTCCACGAACAGCGGCTCCGGTGGTGGCGCCACCACCGCGTCCGCCGGTGGTAACGCCCCTTCGTGGTGCGGGCCCAAGAAGACCACCTTGGGACTTACCGATGGATTCGGCGGTAACAGCTGGCGGCTGGTGACCACTGCGGCGGCAAAGGACGAGGTTGCGAAGTGTCC
>JBBQFE010000536.1:0-2683 GCA_038321605.1 Mycobacteriales bacterium
TCCAGGCAACCTGGCCGCTGGCGGGCCCAGTCGCCGGCCCGGCCGAGCTGGCTTGGGTCGTCGGGACCGTTTGGCAGCGGCAGGGGTTCGCTCGTGAGGCAGCAGCACCACTGGTGGCTGCGTTCGTGGCAGACGGCTGGACGGTCGTGGCCCACGTTCACCCTGATCACGTTGCCTCGAAGCGGGTTGCGGCTGCTCTCGGGCTCAGTCCGACTGAGGCTCTCGTCGATGGGGAGGTGCGGTGGCAATCCGGTCGATCTTGAGCTTTGGGTTGTCGTACCGTGAGGGTCGATGAGTACCGACCCGGCACCAGTCGCCGCTCCCCGGCCTAGCGGCTTGCATTCGCTGTGGCGCATCCGCAGCTACGTCCGGCCCTACGCCGGGCAGATGATCCTGATGACCGCGGCGGCGGGCCTCGCCGTGGGTGCTGCCATCGGCGTCCCGCTGATCATTCGGTCGGTGGTCGATGGGCCGATTCGGCACGGCGATCGCAGCGGGCTGCTGCCCCTGGGGTTGTTGGCGTTGGTGCTCGGCCTGCTCGAGGCAGCCCTCATTTTCGTTCGGCGCTGGGTCCAGTCATACGCCGCCCTGGGCATGGAAACGGCCATCCGCGACGATCTGTATGCGCACCTTCAACGGCTCCCCGTCGCGTTCCATGACGCCTGGCAGAGCGGTCAGTTGCTGTCGCGAGCCATGAGCGATCTGTCGACCATCCGCCGATTCCTGTCGTTCGGGCTGGTTTTCCTCGTCATCAATATCGCCACGTTTATCACGGTGGTGGCATTGCTCATCCACCTGTACGCGCCGCTGGGCATCTTGGTCGCGGTCTCGTTCATCCCGCTGTTTCTGATCTCGCGGGGGCTCGCACGGGCTTACCTCACGATGTCCCGCACCGTGCAGGACCAGCAGGGTGACCTGGCGACTTTCATCGAAGAGTCGGCCGTAGGGATCCGGATGATCCGCTCCTTCGGCCGCCGCGATCACGTCGGCGAGACCTTTCGGGGCACGGCCCGCGCTCTGCACGATTCCCAGGTCGAGAAAGCGAAGCTGATCGCCCGGTTCTGGTCGCTGCTCGACCTCGTCCCCAACGTGACGCTCGGCATGATTCTGCTGCTCGGCGCCCCTGCCGTCGCCCGAGGGTCGATGAGTCTCGGCGACTTGGTGGCCTTCGTCTCGTTGATGCTGATGTTGGTCTGGCCGGTCGATTCGCTCGGCTGGATCATGGCCAATGGACAGGAGGCGATGACAGCTGCTGACCGTATCTACGAGGTGTTCGACACGGTGCCAACCGTCGTCGACCGGCCGGGCGCGGTGGTGATTACCGAGGCAGTCGGCTGGCTGCGGTTCGAGGGCGTCGGGTTCCGGTACGCCGGTTCCAGCGCACCGATCCTGCATAACGTGAACCTCGAGGTGCGACCCGGCGAAACCCTTGCGCTGGTAGGGGTGACGGGCAGCGGCAAGTCCACCCTGACTGCGTTGGTGCCACGGCTCTACGATGTCACCGAGGGCCGGATCACCCTGGACGGCCACGACATTCGTGATCTTCGGCTGGATTCGCTCCGACGCCTGGTCGCTACGGCGTTCGAGGAGTCGACGCTGTTCTCGGCCAGCGTGCTGGAGAATCTCACCCTCGGCTACCCAGCGGCCTCGGCCGACGATGTGGCCGCCGCACTCGGCATCGCCCAGGCCGATTTCGTCGACGCGTTGCCGTGGGGTCTGCAGACGCGCATCGGCGAGCAGGGCATGGCACTCTCCGGTGGCCAACGGCAACGACTTGCGTTGGCCCGCGCGGTGATCGGGCGGCCGCCGTTTCTGGTTCTCGACGATCCGTTGTCCGCGCTCGACGTTCGCACCGAGGCTTTGGTCGAGCGGGCGCTGCGCCAAGTGTTGGTGGGCACGACGGCGTTGCTCGTAGTCCACCGGCCATCCACGGTGGCCCTGGCCGATCGGGTCGCGCTACTCGAGAACGGCACGATTCGCGCGGTGGGCACCCATACAGAGCTGATGGCCACTGAACCGTCCTACCGAGCGGTGCTTTCGCAGCAAGCCGACGAGGTGCCGGTTCGATGAGCGGCAACGTGGCGTCCGATGTTCAGGCCTGGCGAGGCGTGGCAGCCGAAGGCACCGACGACCTGTCAGGCGACGTCAACGTTCGCCTCCGGCAACGCAGCCGACAGCTTCTGCGGAGTCTGCTCCGGCCGCACCGCCGCGCGATCTGGGCCGCCATCGCGGTGCTGATGATCCAAAACGCAGCGGGCATGGCGGGGCCGTACCTGGTGAGCATCGGCATCGACCGAGGCATCGGTCCGATCAAGGCTGGCGAAGGCTCGCAGGTGCTCGTCAGGGTGACCGTGGCCTTTCTGCTGGCGGCGCTGATCGAATACGTCGCCAAACGGATGTTCCTGGTCGCCAGCGGGCGCGTTGGCCAGGCCGTGCTCTATGACCTGCGGACCCGGGTCGACGACCATTTCCAGCGACTTTCACCGGCGTTTCATGAGCGGTACACGTCGGGCCGGGTGATCTCGCGGCTGACCAGTGATGTCGACGCGATTGGTGAGTTGCTCGACGGTGGGATCGACGACTTGATCCTGGCCGGCCTCTCGGTGGTGTCGGTCGGCGTCATCCTGGTCTTCCTCGACGCGCCCATGGGCCTGGTGACCCTGCTGTCATTCCCGTTGTTGCT
>JBBQFE010000537.1:0-2672 GCA_038321605.1 Mycobacteriales bacterium
TGGTGCCGAGCGCCCCCGTCTGGTCGGTGACCTTGCCGAAACTCGAGGTCATCAGCTTCAGCAGGGCGCCACCGAGGATGCCGCCGGCGAACTGGGCGATCCAGTAGGCGCCCGCCTCCTGCGGGGTGAGGCCCTTTCGCAGCAGGACTCCCAGCGTCACTGCGGGATTCACATGGCAGCCGGACACCGGTCCGATGGAATAGGCCAGTGCGAGCAGCACCAGGCCGAAGGCGAGCGCCACGCCGAGCGCGCCGATCTTGTCTATCCCGAACACCGCCGATCCGACGGCGAAGAACACCAGCAGGAATGTTCCGAGGAATTCGGCGCCGGCCCTTTTGCCGATGTTCGTCACGGCTGCTCATTTCTGTCGAAGATGCGGACGGGTTCTCTGCGACTGGCTGTAGGACTGACGAGAACGACAGCGCAGCCGAACTTACTACTTGGACGGCCGGCGCGCGGGCAAACGCCCGGTACTGGATCGACCGACACCGGATTGCGTAGATCCCGGGAACGAGCGCGATCACGCAGCCCTGGCCCGGGGCCGTCGAGTCAGCTCAGGTGACGGCCGACCTCGAAACCTGATGGTCATCGCACGGGCAGTCGCCCGAAACCGCAGTCACGTTTGCTGGTACTCCGTGCGGGCGTCACACCAACCGCTGCAGCGCCCCACCCTCGCTGGGGCTCCATCAGAAGGGCGTAGCCCATGTCCACGTCGGGTAGTTTGAGCGGCTTCCAGCAGATCCCGGTGGTCGATGTCGCCGGCCTGTACGGCTCGCTGGCGGACCAGCTGGCGGTGGCTGAGGAGCTGGGCAGGGCCGCCCGCGAAGTTGGCTTCCTCTACATCACCGGCAGTGGGGTGGATCAGCGGCTGTTCGATGATCTGCTCGCCGTAACCGAGCAGTTCTTTGCGCTGCCAGTCGCCGAGAAGATGAAGGTCTATATCGGCAACTCGTCCAATCACCGCGGCTACGTCCCTACCGGGGAGGAGGGCGGCTACGTCGATTCGTCGGCCGCCGGCGCGGATCAGAAACCGGCAGATCTGAAGGAGGCCTTCGATCTCAGCCTCGAACTACCGGCCGACGACCCGGAATACCTCGCGGGCAACCCGATGGTCGGCCCCAACCAGTGGCCGGACCTGCCCGGTATGGCCGAGACCGTGAATCGCTATTACGACGCGGTGCTCGAGTTCGGCAAGGTGCTGCTGCGCGGCTTCGCCCTGGCCCTCGGCGAACCGGCCGACCGCTTCGACCCGATGGTCACCAGAGCTCCCAGCCAGTTGCGCCTGATCCACTACCCGACGGCTCCTGCCACCGTGGACGCGATCGGCATCGGCGCGCACACCGACTTCGAGGTGTTTACCCTGCTCCGGCCGACCAAACCGGGCCTGGAGGTGCTCAACGGCGCGGGACAGTGGATCGATGCTCCTCCGATGGACGGCGCCTTCGTGGTCAACATTGCCGACATGCTCGAGATCTGGTCGAACGGCACCTTCGTCTCCACCACCCACCGGGTTCGCAAGGTTGCCGAGGAACGTTACGCATTTCCGCTGTTCTTCAACGTCGACTACGACGTGCTGGTGTCGCCGCTGGAGCGCTTCCTCCGCGCCGACGGAACCAACAAGATCGCGCTCCGGGCCGGTGAACATCTCTACGCCCAGACCGTCCAGGTCTTCTCCTACCTGCAGCGGCGACTGGCTGCCGGCCAGATCGCGATGCCCGAGGTCTGGCTGGAGAAGAATTCGTTCGGACGAGAGGCGGAGCTCAGCCGTGAGGCGGCCGGCCTGAGCGACCCCACGCTGATCGCGCAGGGATGATCCCGGCGCCGATGACCGGCGGCTGGGTACGCGCCGGCCTTGCGGTGAACGGCGCACACCCGGTCGAGGATCAGGTGGTCTGGTGGTTGCAGGCGCCGTCCAGGCACGCAGACCTACGGGTGCCGGCAACCACGGGTGCCGCCGCTGATCGCGTGATTTGCTTCGCGGGCACCACCAGCTGGCAGGAGCCTGCGCTGACCTGGACGCCTGAGCTCGAACTGGACCGCAGCGGCACGGTGGACACCGGAGTGATCAGCTGGGACGGCCCGGATCTGCTCGAAGCCGGCACCTGGGGGACCGGCGCTGGCGCCGTACCCTACGTCGAACGCTGGTGCCGGCTGCCCGGCAGCTCGGGTGAACTCTGGGCGCTCAGCTCGCCGACCGGCCGGTTGGTACGGACCGGTGGCTACGCACTCAGCATCGTCGACCTCAGGCCGCGGGGCGGCGAGTTCTCGGCGGTCGCCTGGGTTTTTGCCGGCGGAAACTGGGTGGTCGATCACTGCTGGCCCGCCCATGCGAGTGCGCCGCAGCCGCCGGACGACGTCGATGCCCGAACCCGGGTGGTCACGCTGTCGGACGGGGTTGCCTGGACGGTGGACGAGTACGCGTCGGTGGGCTGATCAGTGGTTGAGCGGGGATTCGGACAGGTTCAGCTGGCCCAGGCGTCGTAGGAGTGGTCGGTCTCCTGCTGAACACTCTCGCCCCTGGCCAGTCGGATGGCCGCCCGCTCGAGTTCGGCGGCGGCGTCCGGGTAGCCGGTGTCTCGTAGCAGCTGTGCCCGCAACCGGGCCTGGCTGGTGATCTCGTCCTGGAGGTCTGGAAAGGGTGTGCGCTCGGACACGGCCAGGATCGCCGGCTC
>JBBQFE010000538.1:0-2665 GCA_038321605.1 Mycobacteriales bacterium
CAGCAACGGCAGCAGGTTGAAGAAGAAGAGCAGCAGGTTCACCCCTGCCAGCAGGCTGAGCAGGATCGACACCTTGTCCAGCGTGCCGATGCTGGCGGAATCGGCGATCTGGCCGCCGATCCGTCCGAGACCGACCACGCCTACCGCGCCCTGCTTGTCGCGCGGCTTGCCCTCGAACACGGTGCCGAACAGGCTGCCGATCTTGCTGGGGAACTTCTTGAGCGCGTCCACGCTCAGGCCCAGCTGCTGCCAGACCACGCGTCCCAGCGCGGCCGGCCCGAGCTGCTGGTAGGCCTGGGTGGTACCCACACCGATGAAGCCCGCCTGCTTGGTGCTCAGGTTGTTGGGATCGCTGCTTGCGTACTTCGTGGTCTGCACCGGGGTCAGACTCAGCTGGACGGTCGACCCGGCGCGCTGCACGGACACCGTCAGCGGCTTGCCGGCCGAGGCTTCGATGATCTTCACCGACTCAGACCATGTGCTGATGGCCACGCCGTTGATGGCTTCGATCCGGTCACCGGGTTGCAGCACTCCGGCAGCGGGCGCCTTCACGTAGTCGGGGCTGCCCGCCTTCGGGCACTCCTGCGCGGTGGAGGTCACCGGCACCACGCAGGTGCTGACCTGAGCCACCGTGGTGGTCGGGCCCTTCACGCCGATCAAGCCGTACAGCAGCACCGTGATGAACAGGAAGATCAACAGGTTCATCGTCGGGCCGCCGAGCATGATGATCATCTTCTTGCCCGGCGTCAGGCGGTAGAACTGCCGATGTTCGTCGGGCGGTTCCACCTCGGCGCGCGAGGTGGCCCGAAAGTCTTCGACCAGCTCGGCCATCCGGCGCGGCCAGCGGCTCCGATGCCCGTCTGCCGCCGGGGGCACCATCCCGATCATCCGGATGTAGCCGCCCATCGGGATCGCCTTGAGGCCGTACTCGGTATCGCCGCGCCGCCTCGACCAGATCGTCGGTCCGAAGCCAACCATGTACTGCGACACCTTCACGCCGAACTTCTTGGCGGGCACCATGTGACCGACCTCGTGCAGCGCGATGGACGCCAACAGGCCGACGGCGAACGCGATCACGCCCAGGGCGTAGAGCACGCAGTACTCCTCTCCGACGTATCGATCTTCAGGCCGAGCGGGGCTATCCGAGCCGGGCACTGCCTAGGACGGTTCCTGGCCCCGTCCATTGTGCCCCTCTCAGCTGGTGACAGGTGACCCGATGGACGCGGCGGCTTTCCTGCGGGACCACGACTCCGCCTCTTCAACATCGGAGACGTCGCGGGGGTTCCCTGCGGCGGTGTGTTCATGGCCCAACCACAGCTCGAGCACGTCGGAGGCGATGTCGACGATGTCCAGAAACCCACATCTGCCGTCGTGGAAGGCCGCCACCAGAAACTCGTTCGCGGCATTGAAGACCGCCGGGGCGCAACCGCCCGCCCGCCCGGCGCGTTTTGCCACCTCGATGGCCGTGAACGACTCGGCATCCACCGGCTCGAAGTGCCAGTCCTGGGCAACCGACCAGTCCATCGGCGTCGCCGCTCCCGGCACCCGCGCGGGCCAGCCGAGAGCCAACGAGATCGGCAACCGCATGTCGGGTGGGCTGGTCTGGGCGAGGGTGGAGCCATCGGTGAATTCGACCATCGAGTGCACCAGCGATTGCGGGTGTACGACCACATCGATCCGGTCGTAGCCGATGTCGAACAGCAGCGCCGCCTCGATCACCTCCAGCCCCTTGTTGACCAGGGTCGCGGAGTTGGTGGTGATCAGCGGTCCCATCGCCCAGGTGGGGTGCGACAGCGCCTGCTCCGGCGTGACGTCGACGAGGTCGTCGCGCTTGCGCCCGCGGAACGGACCTCCACTGGCGGTGAGGACCAACCGGTGCACCTCGCCCTTGGTGCCGCCGCGCAGGCACTGCGCGATGGCTGAATGCTCGGAATCCACCGGCACCAGCTGACCCGGTGCGGCGGCGTCCAACACCAGCGGCCCACCGGCGATCAGGGATTCCTTGTTGGCGAGAGCCACCGTCCGACCCGCCGACAACCCGGCCAGGGTGGCGCGCAGGCCCTGCGCGCCGGCGACAGCATTGAGCACCACAGAGCAGTCCAGAGCAGCGAGTTCTGTGGCAGCTGTCGGCCCCGCAATCACCTGCGGCATCGGAGCACCACTGGTCCAGGCCGCCGCCAGCCGATCGCGTAACGGGCCGGCGGCATCGGTCGAACTGACCCCGACGACGGGCACCTGCCACCGGACCGCCTGCTCAACCAGCAGATCCAGGTTGCCGCCGCCGGCGCAGATCGCGGCCACCGAGAAACGCTCCGGTGCGGCGGCGATCACCTGCATCGCCTGGGTGCCGACGGACCCGGTCGAGCCCAGACCGACAACGCTGCGACTTTCGGCGGGGTGGGTCATGCAGCCATTGTCCCCGATGCCAGAATGAACCCGGCTGATCGCGCCCAACACCGGCACCGGTGTCCGTCGAGTACAGGAGTGCATGTCACGTGGCTACCGAGCACGGAAACCAGCTCACCGACGGCTCAGACGACCACTCGGAGCACGAGCGTCCCGAGGACTGGGGCTGGCACCACGAGTTCAAGGGCAGCGCCTACCTCGTCGGCTGGGCGATGACGATCGCACTGCTGCTCCTGACCATCGGCAACCACCCGGGCCA
>JBBQFE010000539.1:0-2660 GCA_038321605.1 Mycobacteriales bacterium
CTCACCGACCATTCGAACATGATGTTGCCCGGTTCGGCCCGGGTCGCGGCGGTGAAGTCGGCAACGAGGTCGAGCCACTCGGCGGCCCGCTCGGGCAACACCGGGAACTTGACGACGATGAAGATCATGCGGGGGCGTCCTTTCTCTGGCGAGGCAGGTCCGCGGCCGCCGCTCGGCTGTCGGTACCTGACTCTGGCCTGCGTGGCCTGCGGCCGTCGCCGGCCGCTGGTGCCTGGATTCAGGCGGTCACCTGGCGACGCCAGGGCAGGACGAGTCCGTCTCCGAACAGGCCGTCCCAGGCTCCGAAGGCCTCCATCACGCCGTTGGCCGCAGCCTCGTCCATCATATTGAGCGGCCCCGAGGCGATCGCGAGCAGCGCGTAGTAGTACAACGAACGGGTCTGCTCGGCCGGGTCCTCCTTGTGGATCTCGAGCTCGCCCAGCACCGCGGGGATGATCCGGTTGACCAGTTGAGCCAGCCCATCAACTCCCTTGCCGGCAAAGGCGTGCGCGCCCTGGACCACATTTTCCCGGGCCAGCAGGATGCCGGGTGTCTCAGCGGGCACCCGTTCGGGCGTGAAGTGACCGGCGTTGAGTGCAGATCCGAACAGCACGCTGACGACGCGGCTGCCGTGCTCGACCGTGTAGGGCGGTTCGAGTGGTCCGGCGCCCATCAGATAGCCGGCCAGCTCGTCGAGGAACAGCACCTCGAACGCCGGCATCGCCTCGAGGGTCAGTCCGGCCAGCGCGTGCAGGCTCGGGTCCTGCCAGTTGGCCTCCGTCGGTTCGCTCATGTGTTGCCTCTCTCCGGTACCGGGCAGCCCGACACGTGATCCGCTGCCATCACTGAACTCCATTCGGCGCCGCACACCCGGCAGAGCCGGTGGCCCGGGCCGCGGGCGAAGAAGGCGATCACCGGGTCACCACCGGCCAGCGCGTTGGATGCGTAGGTGTAGACGCTCAATTCGTCATCGGACATGGTGTCCCGATCCTTGTCGGTCAGCTGCTGGATGCGCGTCAAGGCGTAACGCGCCCAGGGCAGCGCCAGCTCATCGTTGCCGCTCATCAGCTCCCTCTCTTGCGTGAACAACCCCGTGGGGGTGAGCCGTCCGCTGCGACTCGGACGGCTCGCCGAACGCCGGGTCGCGGCGGATCCCGGGCGCCGGAGCCGGCGCCCGCGGGAGAGTTGGGGTTCATCGCGGTCCGCCTCGGGACTGTGTCTACGGCCTCAGGCCGACAGCACCGGACGGCCGAGCGGGTAGCCCGCGCCGCCGGTGACCTGGGCCGCGATGGTGGCGTACAGGTACACGCCGACCGCAGCGAAGGCGAAGACCAGCACCGCACCGATCTTGAGCCAGCCGGTCGAACTGTTCAGCGTGCCGATCAGGACCGCCAGCAGTGCCAGGTCGACGAGGGCGAACAGCAGGGTGAAGGCCGACGGCAGCCGGAGCGTGGTGAGCGTGAGCATCACGATTACCACCAGCCAGGTGATCAGGAACAGACCCTGGGTGTGCACTGCGGCGGCGGCGGTGATGGCGAACCAGTTGTGGGTGAGGCCGAGTACCAGCACCGCGTAGCTGAGCCAGAACCCGGCGAAGATCCCGAAGATGCTGGCGACTGCGCTCTGACCGGTCGCGGCGGCCCAGATCGTGCTGATGGTCAGCCCGACACCGGTGGCCGCAGCGATGATCGGCAGCGAGGCCGCGGCAGCCGAGGCCGGCACGTAGCCGATGAGGACGAGGCCCAGCGCGATCGAGCCGGCGATGAAGACCGGCAGCCCGACGGCGGCCGGGTTACCCGCCAGGAAGGCGTTTGGTGTCGGGGCCGGTGGCTCGACCGGCGCCTGCTGGACCGGCACCGACTCGGAGTCGAGGTGCCTGGTGTGGGCTGTGCTGAGTTCTGTGGTCATTGCATGCTCCTTGCGTTAGGCGCCCGACCTGGTGTCGGGCGACATCAGCGCACCGCCGGCACCATTGCAGGCGGTAGGGCTGTTCGTGCGGTGCCGCGGTCAGTGGACCGTTCAGCTGGACAGATAAGGCAATTGCCATGCGACCGTCACGGCGAAGACGAGTGCACAGATGAGATAGACGCCGCGGGCATTGACCCGCCACCAGCTGAGGCGGCGCCGACAACTGGCGGGCAGAACCCCCAGATCCGACCCTGCGGCGACGCGAAGGGACATCCACATTCCTGCCGAGACGAGCACCGCGACTGCGGTGAGTACGGCCATTGGCTGCGACATGAGCATCTCCTCGGTGGTGGCGGGCCGGCGGTTGGTCAGGTCAGCTGAGAAAGAGTCGGGTGAGCAGGAAACCGTTCAGCGAAAGCACGATCAGCGTGATGAGCAGGCCGGTCACCGTGGTGGAGAGCCGGTTGACGTAGCGCCCCATGACGGAGCGACGAGCGGTGAAGACCATCAGCGGGACCAGCGCGAACGGCAGTCCGAAGGACAGGCCCACCTGGCTCATGACCAGCGCCTGGGTAGGGTCCGACACCAGCCCCAGGATGGCCAGGGCCGGCACCGCCGACACCGCACGCCGGACCCAGACGTTGCTGCCGCGGCGCAGGAAGCCCTGCATGATCGCCTGGCCGCTGTAGACCCCGGCACAGGCCGAGGCGAGTCCGGAGGCCAGCAGCGCGACGGCGAAAACCGTTGCGAAG
>JBBQFE010000540.1:0-2660 GCA_038321605.1 Mycobacteriales bacterium
GGCGGACGCTGACCTGGCTGGACTTGAACTGCAGCACCGCTAATCCGAGCAGCAGGATCAGCGCGCCCCGGATGAACCGTTCCACTGCCAGAAAGCGCAGGATGAACGCCGAACGCAGCGCTCGCCCGCGCAGCAGCACCGGAGCGTTTTCGGCAGGTCCGCTGCCGTGTGGCGGGCCGAGCACGTAACACCCGCAGCGCAGGCATCGCCAGGCGTCCCCGAGCGGCGTGGTTGCTTCCAGCTTCGCACTCAGTGCCGCTTCGGTCGGCGCATACGTGACGTGTCCCGATCGGGCGCAGGTCCTCGGGTTCCAATCCACCGCCAGACCTTACCGTCGGCTGAAGCGCCGATCAGCGATATGCCGAGATGCCGGTGAGTTGCTCGCCCAGCACCAGCGTGTGCACCTCGTGCGTTCCCTCGTAGGTGAACACCGTTTCCAGGTTGACGGCGTGGCGCAGCACGGGGTACTCGGTGGTGATCCCGGAGCCGCCGAGGATGCTGCGGGCCTCGCGGCAGACCTGCAGGGCGGACTGGACGTTGGAGAACTTTCCGTAGCTGATCTGGTGCGGCTTGACCTGCCCGGCGTCCTTGAGCTCGCACAGCCGCCTGGCCACCAACTGCATGTTCTGAACAGTGACGGCCATCTCGGCCAGCTTGCGTTGCGTGAGCTGAAACCCTGAGATCGGCTTGCCGAACTGAACCCGGCTACCCGCATAGTTCAGCGTGCTGGCAAGGGCGTCCCGAGCTGCCCCGACCACTCCGTTGACGATTCCGAAGCGGGCCTCGGTAAGACAGCCGAGTGGCGCCCGCAGGCCTTTTGCCTTTGGCAGTTGGGCACTCGCAGGCAGTCGCACCTCGTCGAAGCTGAGTTCTGAGGTCACCGAGGCGCGCAGTGAGATCTTGTGATGCACGTCTGAGGCGGTGAAACCCCTGGTCCCCTTCTCCACGAGAAAGCCGGTGATACCGGCATCGGTGCGCGCCCAGACCACCGCAACGTCGGACAGGGAGCCGTTGGTGATCCACATCTTCGAACCGTGCAGGATCCAGTCCGCATCGTCACCGTCACCATCGCGACGGGCGTAGGTACGCATCGCGCCGGGGTCGGAGCCGGCATCGGGCTCCGTCAGGCCGAAGCAGCCGATCGCCTCGCCGCGGGCCATCGCCGGCAACCAGCGTTCCTTCTGCTCCTCGCTGCCATAGGCCCAGATCGCGTACATGGCCAGCGAGCCCTGCACACTGACCAGCGACCGCAGGCCAGAATCGACGGCCTCGATCTCGATGCAGGCAAGGGCGTACTGGCTTGCCTTGGCTCCGGCGCAGCCATAGCCCTGAAGATGCATGCCGAGCACGCCGAGCTTGCCGAACTCCAGAGCCAGATCCCGCGCCGGCAGTGTCCCCGCTTCGAACCATTCGGCGATGTTGGGTCGCAGCTGGTCATCGGCGAAGCGGCGGATGGTGTCACGCAGCAGGCGATCGTCTGAGTCGAGGGTGCTGTCGAGATCGAGCAGGTCAAGCCGGTCCAGGGCATCGTTGCCCGGGTGCATGGGTGAGCTCATGAGCATCACCATACTTTCCCGCCGATAGGTGCGCCTATGCTGACCGGCATGTCTGGACCACTGCCCTTCGACCCGGTGGTGCGCGCTGGTCAGTCGTGGACCGCGCATTATCCCGAGGCCGGCGAAGAGGTCTACTCCGCGATGCGCGCGGTCACCTCGATCATGCGGGCCCAGCAGATCCTGATCGCCGGACTCGACGGCGCGCTCAAGCCGTTCGGGCTGACCTTCTCGCGCTACGAGGCACTGGTGCTGCTGACGTTCTCATCCTCCGGCGCGCTGCCGCTGTCCAAGATCGGTGAACGGCTGCAGGTACACGCCACAAGCGTCACGAACGTGATCGACCGCCTCGAGTCCTCGGGCTTCGTGCGTCGCGAACCCAACCCGCGTGATGGTCGGGGGACTCTGGCCATCATCACCGACAGCGGTCGCGCGGTCGCGGACTCGGCGACCCGCACGCTGCACGAGAACCGGTTCGGCCTACAGGGGCTGGACACCCAGGATCTGCAGGGATTGTTCGTGACGCTGCGCCGGCTGCGACTGGATGCGGGCGACTTCGTCGACTGATCGCCAGCGGGCCAGCGGTCCGGCGCCGTGCCGGCCTGGACTACTTTGAAGGCAATGACTGCAGCGGAGAGCAACGGCGCGGACCTTCCCCGCGCGTCCTCAGCACGCCAGCTGGCTCTGATGGCTGGAGTCGTGGTGCAGCACCTTCTGCGTTGGGTGCTGCGACTCGCATTTCCACTGATCTGCGCGAACGCCCTGGTCCGCGCGTTCCCCTATCGGGCCACCGTGGCGGGGGTGCCGTTCGCCGTGCAGGGAACGCTGTTCACCAGACGCGGCTTCAGCGCCGACACCAGTTTGGGCAGTTGGGAATTCCCACACGTCGACGGCCTACCGATCGGCGTGCACATCTCTCCGGTGGATGTGGACGTACTGCGGTTGAGCAAGGCCGCCAACCCCGATACCGCCGCCTTCGTGGATCAGCTGAGACGGGGGTTCGCCGACCAACTGCCGATGATCGTGCTCTGGCTAGTAGCAATGGTGGTGCTCGGTCTGGGCCTGGGGCTCGCCATCTCGGCGGGTGTCAACATGGCACTGCGCTAC
>JBBQFE010000541.1:0-2657 GCA_038321605.1 Mycobacteriales bacterium
GATCCAGCACCTCATCGGCCCGATGGGCCGGCAGCCCGGCCGCGGCGCAGTAGATCCTCAGGTGCTGGAGTCCGGTGTGGGCGGGGTGGAAGCTCGATGCCTCCAACGCCGCGCCGACGGACTGGAGTGGATGCGCCAGCGAGTGGTAGGCGACCCCGTTGATGGTGGCCCTGCCAGACGTGGGCGAGATGAGGCCCAGCAGCATTCTCAGCGTGGTGGTCTTGCCTGCGCCGTTGGGGCCGAGAAACCCGGTGACCGAACCCGGCTCGACCGTGAAACTGAGTCCATCCACCGCCCGTTGAGTGCCGAACACCTTGGTCAGGTTGTCCACCACTATGCGACCGTCGGGAACTTCTCCGACCTGGACCGGTTGCTCAGTCACCGTCATGGCCATATCCAAACAGAAGCGGGCGCCATTCCCGGTGCAACTGGCCGCGCTCTCTCAGGCGGTTGCCAGTGGTTGCGCGCTCAAGCGCCCTGTGACGGTGCTGGTAGACAGGGTGGATGCAGCCCGAAGAGCCCGCCCTCGCCTGGCGCAGCGCGGACACGATCGGCGACTACGCGATGATCGGGGACCTGCACACGGCCGCGATGATCTCCCGATCAGGATCGGTGGACTGGCTCTGCCTGCCCAGGTTCGACGCCGCCGCCTGTTTCTCGGCAATGCTGGGAACGGCGGAGAACGGCCACTGGTCCCTGGCGCCCCGGCACGCCGCGATCAGCTCCAGCAGGCGCTACCGGGAGGACACCCTGATCCTCGAAACCGAATACCGAACCGTGTCCGGCAGGGCGACGGTGCTCGATTTCATGCCGCCGCGGGACGACTGCGCGGACCTGGTCCGCATCGTCTGCGGCCTCGAGGGCACCGTGGACTTCGCGACGGTGCTGCGCATCAGGTTCGACTACGGCCACGTCGTTCCCTGGGTGCGTCACATCGACGGGGGCATCGCGGCAGTGGCCGGCCCAGAGGCTCTGTACCTACGGTCGGCGGTGCCGTTGACCGGACACGACCATCACACCTCGGGTGAGTTCTCGGTCAGTGCCGGAGACCGCGTTGGCTTCGTACTCAGCCGAGCCGAATCGCACCTGCCCGAGCCGCCACCGACCGACGCCGAGCAGGCCCTGCTCGACACCGACAAGTTCTGGCGGGACTGGATCGCCGGCTGTGACTACTCCGGGCGATGGCAGGCCGAGGTCCGCCGGTCGCTCATCACGCTGAAGGCCCTCACGTACCAGCCGACGGGAGGAATCGTGGCCGCGGCCACCACCTCGCTTCCCGAGCAACCCGGCGGCGAGCGCAACTGGGACTACCGCTACTGCTGGTTGCGCGATGCGACCTTCGCCCTTGAGGCATTGATCTCCTGCGGCTACACCCAGGAGGCCAAGGACTGGCGACACTGGTTGCTGCGCGCCGTCGGTGGCGATCCAGCGGGGTTACAGGTGCTGTACACGGTCGACGGGAGCCGTCGCATCGTGGAGCAGGAACTGGGCTGGCTCGCCGGCTTCGCTGGGTCCGCGCCGGTCAGGGTGGGCAACGCGGCGGCCGGGCAGCGCCAGCTCGACATCTTCGGCGAGGTGCTCGACACCCTCGACCTCGCCAGGCGGACCGGGATCACCCAGCACCCGGAACGGCCCGACCCGCAAGCCGCTGCGGACAGTTCCTGGACGCTGCAGCTGATGCTCTGTGAGACGGTGGCGGGCAGCTGGCAACGGCCGGACGACGGGTTGTGGGAGATCCGCTCCGAGCCCCGGCACTTCGTGCACTCGAAGGTGATGGCGTGGGTGGCGTTCGATCGGATGATCACCGCTGCCGAGCGGTACGGCCTGCCCGGTCCGCTGGAGAGCTGGCGAGAGACGCGCGACGCCATTCATCGAGAGGTCTGCTCGAAGGGTATGGACAGCACGGGCAGCCACTTCGTCCAGTCCTATGGCTCCGATGCGCTCGACGCAGCGCTGTTGCTGATGGCCAGGGTGGGATTTCTGCCCTGGGACGACCGGCGAATCGTGGCCACCGTGCACGCGATCCGGGAGGGCTTGACAGACGGGGCGGGTTTCATCCGGCGCTATCAGATCGAGTCCTCGGGACCAGCCGACGGGGTGGACGGCACCGAAGCCTCCTTCCTGGCATGCTCGTTCTGGATGGTCGACGCGCTGGCCGGTGTCGGTGAGACTGCTCAGGCCGAGCACCTCTTCGAGAAGCTGCTGTCGGTCAGCAACGACGTGGGGTTGATCGCGGAGGAGTACGACCCGTCAGGGCAGGCTCAGTGGGGCAACGTGCCTCAGGCCTACAGCCATGTGGGCCTGATCAACGCGGCGCGCCGCCTGGAAGGTTCCGGGGTCAACCGCGGTCGACAGTGACCGGGGCAGATCGCCCGTGGTGGGCACGCCTGTGCCCACCGAATGCTCGGAGGAGACCACATCATGAACACCGACGTTCAGCAGACCGAACTTCGCGACGAGTCCAGGCTGCACCGGGCCAATCTCGTCGTCGCTTCCAACCGCGGCCCGATCTCGATCACCGCAGTGAAGGACGGCGACGATGAGGTGTCCCGCGGCGGGGGCGGCCTGGTCAGCGGCATGCTCGCAGCACTCAACGGGCGCGACGATGTGGTGTGGGTCTGCGCTGCCCTGAACGATGCCGAGCGGGTGCTCGCCGC
>JBBQFE010000542.1:0-2651 GCA_038321605.1 Mycobacteriales bacterium
GGTGCTTAGTGGTCCGGGCTGATTGAGCCAACGAGACTCCCGTGGTCGCAGCGAATACGAGCTGTAGACCGGGAAATTGAACCTCCGAGGAGGCTACTCACATCCCTTATATCCACGGGAGTTCACGGTAACACGAAAAGCTGCCCGCTCGTTCACGCGCGCCGGGTGGGTCAGTTACCGCCACCGGGCAGTAGTCCATCGACTCCCGCGGCGGTCCCGAAGTGCCCGGTCCGGCCGGCGATGGTCTCCGCCGCGACCAGCACGGTGGTGAGCTGGCCGAGGGCGGTATCGGCGTCGTCAACGCTGGACACCGCTTGTTTCGCAGCCGGATCCGCGCGCACCAGCGACACCAGTCCACCCTGGTCGGCTGAGGCAGCGTTGCCCACCACGACGACGGGGCCGCCGCTGGACGCCATCTGGGTGGTCATCGACATCAGGGTCTTGCCGCCTGCATCACCAGCGGCCAACCCGCCCGGTGAGACCAGCAGAACCACCTTGCCGGCGGTGGGGGCGGTTCCGTCGGTGGTCAGCATGTTGAGGGTCTTGAACCCTGCCAACACCGAGGTGAGGTCGGTCGGCTGGCCCTTGCCGAGCAGCACGAAGCCGAGCAGTGCGCCCGCCAGCGTCCCGGCGTCGTCGGTGGTCGGCAACTGCAGGCTCACCGGGTGTGCGCCGGAGGTGGCGAGACTGCGAATGTCCGCGGCGCGCTGGGGGTCGGTGAAGTTCTTGGTCAGCTGGATCCGTGCTGACACGGTGCCGCCCGCGGTCGCCACCTCAGCCGCCAGGGCGTCCTTGAGGTCGCTGCTGGCACCGGGCGCGCCGAGGATCACCACCGGCGTCTTGGCCAGCACGGTGCCTGCGATCTTGCTGCCGAAGGTCTTCGCCAGGGCATCGGCATGGCCCGCCTGGCCCTGCAGTTGTTTGTTCTGCCTGGCGGCCGTGTCAGTTGACTGCTTGAGATCACTGACCTGACGACGCAGGTCCCCCACCACCGCGCCGTTCAGGGCGCTTGTGCCGATCACCACACCCAGGGCGATGGCCAGGAAGATGCCGATGACGGAAACAAGGTGGTACCGGTACGAGATCACGAGAAGAGGTCCCTCAGTCGGTCGACGAGATGCTGCCATCCGCCGGACAGGATGTGCAGGTAACTGTCGCCGGCACTGCTGGCGACGAGGACAACGGCGACGGCGAGCAGCGCCGCGAGCGCCAGCATCACCAGCGCGAGACCGGAGATCTTGGTCTGGAACAGCTGCGCGGCGGCCTTGGCATCCACCAGCCGACCACCCAGTTTCAGCCTGGTGAGCACCGTCGAGGCCATCCCCCCGCGGCCGGCGTCGAGGAATTCCTCGAGCGTGGCCCGGATGCCCACCGTGACGATCAGCTTCGCCTTGCCGGCATCGGCAAGCAGCATGGCCGCATCCTCACTGGTGCCGGAGCTGGGAAAGATCACCGGCTCGATCCGCAGGTCCTGCACCCGCGCCAGGCCGTCCACGCGACCGTGCTCGTTCGCATGGGCGACCACCTCGCCGGCGTCGCGCAGCGCGGCTTCGGACATCGAGTCGACATCGCCGACGACCAGATCGGGCCGGTAGCCCGCGTCGCGCAGCACATCGGCTCCGCCGTCGATCCCGATCAGGACCGGACGGAACTCCCGGATGTAGTGCTTGAGCGCTCTCAGGTCGGTCTTGAAGTCATAGCTTCGTGCCACGAGCAGCACGTGCCGCCCTTCGAATCTGGTCGCCAGCTGGGGCAGGCCGACACCGTCGAGCAGCAGTTCCTTCTCGCGCAGCATGTGCTGCTGGGCGCTGGCCGCGAAGGCTGCGAGCTGCGCGGACAGACCGTCCTTGGCGGCAGCCATCGCCTTCGTGATCGAGCCGGCGTCCTGCCGCACCCCGCGTGCGACCTCCTGTTCACCGCTGAACAGGGTGTCGCCGTGCAGCCTCAGCCGGGTGCCTTCCTTGACCTCGGTGAAGATCTCACTGCCGACCCCGTCCAGCAGTGGGATCCCACTGCGGATGAGCACCTCCGGCCCCAGGTTCGGGTAGCGGCCGGAGATACTGGGCTTGGCATTGACCACTGCGGCAACGCCGGCCGAGATCAGGGCGTCGGCGGTGGCACGATCGAGGTCCGAGATGTCGATGATCGCGATGTCGCCTGCGTGCAAGCGCTGAAACAGGCGAGGTGCGCGGCGGTCGAGCCTGGCGACACCGGACACACCCGGCAGCGACTCGTCCCGGGATCGACGCACGGTAGACATCTTCATATCTCCCGATGGTGCCATCGAGGCCGGGCTTCATCGGGCTTCGCCACGCGGAGTCACCGAGCGGATCGACCCGGTGCCCGATCGTCTGCACGGTTCTCCGCGGCGGAGGCGAGCAACTCGGCCGCGTGCTTGCGAGCCACCGGCGTGTCGTCACCTGCCAGCATCCTGGCCAGTTCGGCCAGCCGGTCCTTACCCACCACCGTCCGGATGTCACTGCGGGTCACGCCCCCGGACCCGTCGGCGGCCCCGTCCGGAGCGTCCCCGAGGCGTTTGTCCACGACCAGATGCGCGTCGGCGAAGGCCGCAACCTGCGCCAGATGGGTCACGACGATGACCTGGTGCGCCAGCGAGAGTTGGGCGAGCCGGCGACCGACTTCCACCGCGG
>JBBQFE010000543.1:0-2645 GCA_038321605.1 Mycobacteriales bacterium
CGAACCATCCTGGACCCAAGGCTACTCACACAGTGATTATCTCATTGCCAGGCCCTGTACAGCCCCGCGACACACCCCAAAACCGCTGCTCCAGCAGCGGAAGACCACGACATACCCAATCGCTATGTCAGGAGTTCTGGAACCGGCGCGATGGCCGGCTACCGCCCGCGATGACTGATGCGGCAGCGGCGGCGAGGATGCCCAGGATCCCGTGGGTGGGCAGCCGCCGGTCGCCGTAGCGGTGCACGTTGCCCATGACCGCGCTGAGGGTGGCGTCATCGACCCGGGCAGGGCGGGTCGATGGACGAGCGCGCAGAGCGCGTCCGTGCCGTAGACCACGCCGGTGCTCACGATCGCGACAAGTGCCTCGAGCTGAGCGATCAGTGTCACGGCTGGGCCTGCGGGCCGCCGCCCAGTGGCGGGATGACGCCCATCTGCTGGAACAGCTGCAGCAGGTTCAGCTCGTCCCAGTGCTCGACGAACATGCCCTCCTGGACCCGCCAGATGTCGATCGAGCGCATCTCCACCGGGTTGCCGCTGGCGGGGATGCCCATCAGCTCTCCGGTGTGGGTGCCGCGGTAGACGAAGCGGCCCACGACCCGGTCACCGGAGATCACCAGGTCCTCCATCGTGGCGCTCAGGTCAGGCAGGGCGGCGAAGAACCCGGTCCAGAACTGGCGGTTCGCCTCGCGTCCGTCGGCGACGAACGCGTTGTGGTTCACGTAGTTCTCGGACACGAACTGCTCGACCAGGTCGGGCACATGCGTGTTGAGCATCTCGAGGTAGGTCTCTGCCATGTGCTGCTCGGCTGTCGTCATGTCGTGTCTCCTATGGTGGGGGTTAGCGCTGCTAGCACTAGCAACGCTAACCCTGGAGGTGGCAGAGGTCAATAGCATGGCTCGTACGGGTAGCGGTGCTACCTTCCGGTATGGCTGTCGAGGACCGTCGACTCCGCGACCGCGCGGCCCGGCGCCGGCTGATCACTGCCACCGCCCGCGTCCTGGCTGAGCGGGAAGGCTGGGAGGCGGTGACCACCCGCCGGTTGTCCACCGAGATCGAGTACAGCCAGCCGGTGATCTACAAGCATTTCGCGTCGATGGAGGACCTGTTCGAGGCCATCGCGCTGGAGGGCTTCGGTGAACTCGCCGCGGCCCTCGGCGACGCTCGGCGCCAGGCAGCACCGAACGAGGCGGTCGGCGCCGTTGCCCGCGCGTACAGCACCTACGCCACCGGGAACCCCGCGTTGTACGACGCGATGTTCACCCGCGCCACGCAACTGCGCTTCGGCACCGGGGACAAAGCGGCCCCGCTCTCGACCGCGTACGCCGAACTGCGCGCAGCAGTCGCCACAATCGCCGGCGAGCGAGACGTCGACACCCTCACCGAGGTGCTATGGGCTGCGCTGCACGGACTGATCACGCTCAGCCGCAACAACCGGCTCCGTCCGGGACACGACAACGACCGCATCGATCTCCTCAGCGCGCAGTTCCACGCCGCTCGCTCTCGGCCCTGAGCGCAACCGTAGTGGTTGCCGTGCACTCCTCGGTCCTGGCAGCCCGGCATACCAAACCGGCGGCCAGTGCGGGCTACCGGGTAATTGCGCCAGTCCGGCGAGCCGCGAACCGGAGAGGAACCTCGGCGCGTCTCCTGTGTATCAATCCTTGACGCCAGCGTGGAACGTTCAAAGTCGGCCGGACCGTCCGGGCCGCTTGCGGCTCAGTCGGCGGCGAGGAGCTGCGGCAGCTCGACGATGGTGATGAAGATCGCGGTTCACTCGCCGCCGGTGTCGCGACGTCAGTGCTGCTGTGGCCAAGCCGATGCGCATAATAGTCAAACGGCGCAGACCCAGAGCCGGCGCCGACTTTCTCACCGTCCGTCCGACGCATCGCTGCTGCTGGTGCTGCACTCACGGTCGGTCGGCCCGACCGGATTGTGGCAGGCAGCGCCAGTGACCCGGGGGTGCGACGACACGGCAGGAGGGGCGGGCGGACGATGTCAAGGTGGCCCCGCCGTTCGTGTTGCGGCGAACTTGGCCGAGAGCGTGCGGATCCTCGGGCCGTCGCATCATCGCGACTGGGTTGACCGGCTACCGGTGACCGTCCACGAGCTGGCCGAGCGCCGGTCGCTGCCGGGCTGGTGTTGAAGGTCGAATGGCGCCACGGATCGTCCTGCGTCCTTCACGGTCGTGACAGGACAGCAGGGTTGCTCAGGCCTGCCGGGCCGACCTGGAGGCGAATTGCTTGGTGCGGGATCAGACCGTCACCACGAGCTTTCTGGCCGAGACGCCCTTCTTCAGCTGCTGGATGGCGATCGGGATGGACTCGAGGCGTTCGCCCACGACGGTCGCCTCCGGCGCTGGCCGGTAGCTCCCGGTGGCCAGGGCCGCGGGCAGGAAGTCCACGTAGATGCCGGGGCCGACGTCGTTGTCCCGGAGTGATCCGCCCCAGATCGTGGTGACGGTCACACCGCGGCGGCGCGCGAAGGCGGCCCTGATGTTGGTGGCGGGCCCGGGTTGAGCCGATGCGATGCGTCGACTTCCACTGACCTGCGTCGCGATCTTGATGGCCGGCGCCAGCTACCCCGCGCCGATGGCGAGAGTGCCCACGAGCTGGCTGTCGTGGAGGAGGGCAACAAGCTCCTTGACT
>JBBQFE010000544.1:0-2642 GCA_038321605.1 Mycobacteriales bacterium
AGCCCCACCGCGATGGGCGACAGCAGCAGCGGCAGCCAGCCGAGCGCGGCCGCGGAGGCGAGGAAGATCACCAGTGCCACCGCGAAACCCCGCCAGGCGGTGCTGACGGCTAACACACCGGTGACCAGCTCGCGTTGGGCCGTGCGCGGATTGAGGGCATCGAAGCGGCGGTCCAGGATGCGGTTCGCGGCCATCGCCACAGTGCGCGCCGACACCATCGCCACGACGATGAGGCCCAGCTGAACCCAGTGCACACTCCTGCTGTCCAGCCACATCGCGGTGAAGGCCGCGATGAGCGCGAACGGCAGCGCGAACACCGAGTGCTCGATCATCACCAGCCGCAGGAAGGCACGCACCTTGTTGGGCTGCGGCTGATCGATCACTGGGGAAACGGACACGCCTCTCAGTTTGCCATCGCAGGCGTGGCGAGGAACGCGCGCAGCACTCGCACGAAGCGACGCGGGTCATCGAGATGCGGAAAGTGGCCCGCGCGCTCGAACAGCTCGAGCGTGCTGTGCGGCAGCGCAGCATGGGCCGCGATCCCGTGCCGGAACGGGATGATCGGGTCGCGAGCTCCCCAGACGATGAGCACGGGCAGCTCGTCCACCAGTTCGAAGCGGTTGCCGGCGTAGACGGTCTGGCCGCCCACGTCGAGCACCGACCGCGCAGTCGCCAGGAAGGCGCGACGACTCTCGGGTTCGTTCAACGCGGCCATCTCACGCCACGACTCGGCGAGGTCACGTGGAGCGTGGACGCCCACGGCGCGACCCAATCTGCCGAGCTGGCGGACCCGATCGCGGACCCAGCGCGACGCGAGGATCGGCAGCACCAGCTCCGAGCCGGGCAGCACGGCCGCCCGCAGGAACAGGCTGACCTCGCGGCCCAGACCACCGCTGCTGATCAGCACGAGGCGATTCACCCGATCGGGAAAGAGATAACTGAACTGCATCGCGATGCCGCCGCCCAGCGAGTGGCCGACCAGCGTGACGTCCGCGACCCCCAGCTGATCCAGCAGGTCCCGCAGGGCTCCGGCATGGGCACCCAGCGAGTAGTCACCCATCGGCTTGGCCGACGCCCCGTGTCCGAACAGGTCCGGAGCGATGACCCGGGCGTCCGCGGACAGCTCGTCGAGCAGTTCGGCCCAGTTGTGGTGCGAGCCCAGGATGCCGTGGATGAACAGGATGACCGGTCTGTCCGGTCCGGTACGGGTGGCAGCCGCGGGGTCGGTGTCGACGTAGGACAGCGCATTGCCGTGCAGTACCGCAACCGTCTCGACCGCCATGTGGCTGCCACCTCCGTCCGGGCTACTAGTCAGTAACCTACGGTACCGTAACTCGAACTACCGGTCGAGCCAGGCACGCCGACCGTCAGAGCTGGATGCCGTACTGCGCCCAGCGCCGTGCCACCAACTCCTCCGTCGCCGGGTCCAGCACACAGGGCTGCGGCCACCCGCCGGCGCGGCGGTAGCCCTCGGTCTCCCACTTGGCCGTTGCGTCGATACCGAGCTTGCCGCCGAAGAACTGCTCGTAGGACGAGTGGTCGAGGTGATCGACCGGGCCGGTCATGTGCACCACGTCGTGCGCGTAGTCAACGTTGCCGAACGCCCGCCAGGCCACCTCGTTGTAGTCGTGGACGTTGCAGTCGGCGTCCACCACCACCACCAGTTTCGACAGCGACAGCAGACCCGCGCCCCAGATCGCGTTCATCACCTTGTGGGCGTGCTTGGGAAAGCGCTTGTCGATCGACACGATCGCGCAGTTGTGGAAGACACCGGCCTCAGGCAGGTCGTAGTCGACGATCTCGGGGACGGTGAGCCTGATCAACGGCAGGAAGATCCGCTCGGTCGCCTTGCCCAGCGGCCCGTCCTCCTGCGGCGGGCGGCCCACCACGATGGACTGGTAGATCGGCTTCTTGCGCATCGTCATCACGTCGACGGTCAGGAACGGGAACGGCTCCACCGGTGTGTAGAAGCCGGTGTGGTCACCGAACGGACCCTCGGGCAGTCGCTGTCCGGGCTCGACCCAGCCCTCCAGCACGATCTGCGCGTTGGCCGGCACCTGCAGCGGCACCGACACGCAGTCGACCATCTCGACCCGTTCGCGCTGGACGAAGCCGGCGAACAGGTACTCGTCGATCTCGGCGGGAAGAGGCGCACTGGCTGCGTAGGTGACCGCGGGCGGGCAGCCGAAGGCAATGGCCACCGGCAGCCGCTCGCCCCGCCGCTCGGCGATCGCCGCGTGCGACGTGGAGTCCTTGTGGATCTGCCAGTGCAGGCTGACCGTCCTGGGGCCCTGCTGCTGCAGCCGGTACATGCCCAGGTTCCGGGCTCCGGTCTCGGGATGCTTCGTGTGGGTCAGCCCGAGGTTGAGGAACACCCCGCCGTCCTCTGGCCAGGCGAACAGTCCGGGGAGCTTGTTCAGGTCGACGTCGTCGCCGCGCAGCACCACGTCCTGGCAGGGGGCGTTCCTGACGTGCTTCGGCGGCGCCGCCCGCAACTGGCCGACCTTGGCCAGGGCGTCCTTGAAGCCACCGACGCCGTGCGGCAGTTCCGGCTTGAGCAGGTCGGCGATGCGGTCCCCGATCTCGTCGAGGCTGGTGACGCCCAGCGCTCGGCAGGTGCGCTCGGTGGTACCGAAAAGGTT
>JBBQFE010000545.1:0-2636 GCA_038321605.1 Mycobacteriales bacterium
GGTAGGACCGGTGAACCCCGAAAGATCCAGGACGGTCGCCGCCACCGACCGATTGCGAAGGTCCATGTTCAGCGCGCAATACCCGCCAGCGGACATGCCGGCAAAGATCCGTCCACTGCGATCTGCCTGGCTGCGTAGCGACCCGTCCACGGCAGGGATAACGTCACGCAACAGGTGGGTCTCCACCTTCTCGTGCACGCCGTCCACGCATTCTGGATCGTCCAGCCAGCCATGGCTCATCCGCGGGGCCACCATGATGACCGGCTTACCCTCGCGAGCCAGTTGCAGGCCGATCTGATCTGCCTCGGCGGCCCGGAACCAGTCCTTGGCCATGCCCGGCGACCCGTGAAACAGGTAGACCACCGGAAAGCGAGCCACCGGCTCCTCGAAGTACTGCGGTGGCAGCCACACGAATGCCCCGGACCTGCCGAAGCCGCTGCCCCGGTCGGGCACGCCGAGCCGCACCAGGTCACCAAGCGGGTGTGCCTTCAGCGGCACCGCGGTCAACACTTTCGCCGCGTCGGGCGGCGGAGTCGCGGCGACCACGTCCACCACGTCGCGAACGTGCGGCAGGTAGGAGAAGTACGAGTTGACGCCGGACGCGACCGTGCTGGCCGTGAGCAGCAGCGGCAGCATCGCCAGGGTCACGAGCCGGGTCAGGTGATGCCGCATCCGAGCACGTCGACGATGCACCGCGAACCAGAGCAGGCCCCACCCAAGTGCACTCAGAACGGCGAGGGTAGCGATGAACTCGGTGGAGACCACGTCGAGTTCCCCGAAATTACCCACGGCAGCCTGTGTACGCCGACATTGCTGAGAAATTTCGATGAGCGGCTCGGTCGGCACACAGAATTGAGGTTCAGCTGAGCGCAGCGTGAGCTTGGTGTCGACGCAGTGTGTCTACGTTGCGACCTACTGAATCGCCGGCATCACAAAGGTGTCGAGCATGTGCGCGAGATCGGCTTCGGAGGTGTCCTGGCGACGCACCAGAATCCGGTGGATCAGGGTTCCGGCGAGCATCTCGACCACGGTGTCGCTGACCGCGTCGGGCCGTACCTCGCCACGTTGCACTCCCCGATCGAGCAGCGCCAACATCGCCACCTTGCGGGGATCGAAGAACTCGCAGTCGAAGGACGCCGAGAAATCGGGGTCGCGCAGCGACTCGCCCATGACCGACCGCATGGCATCGCCTTCGGGCCCGGACATGAAGCGGGCAACCTGCACCATGAGATCGAGTAGCGCCTCGCGGGTGGAGACCGAATCGTCGAAGTCGCGCAGCACCAGGCGGGCCATCGGACCCGCCATTAGACAGCTCACCGAATCCATGACCAACTGCTGCTTGGTCGGCCAACGCCGATAGATCGAGGCCTTCCCGGTCTGCGCCCGGCTGGCGACCGACTCGATGGTGAGCTGCCCGTACCCGCACTCCGCCAGCTCGGCGACGCAGGCACCGCGGATCGCGCTCTCCAGTTCAGCGCCACGTTTGCGCTGCCGGATGACGTCCTCACCGCCGACGTTGTCAGAGGTCTCTGCAATATTCGCGGGGACTGAAGTCATCTGGAGGTGCGCCCTTTCTGTGACCACCGGCATCGAGGTTGAGCGCGGCCGAGCGTGAAACATAGTGGACGTTTGCGTTTCTTAAACTACATCCGCTAGCGTTGCTCATTGGAGACGCAACCGTCTCCTATCAGCACTCTATCCGTACCAGCCAGCCGCTCCAACCAGCCGCTCCAACCAGCCGCTCCAACTATCAGCTCACACGATCTGCTCAAACCATCCGCACCAACCGGATCCGTGCCAGCGGCGTCCGGTGCCTCCCACCAAGGAGAAGCGTGACCACCACCGAACCGGCAAGCCCGGTCGCAGCGAGCACCGCTCGTGAGCACCACAAGGCAGCCCACCCCGCTCTAGCCCTGCTCATCATCGCCGGCGCCCAGTTGATGGTGGTGCTGGACGGCACCATCGTCAATATCGCGTTGCCGAAGATGGGCGAGTACTTCGGCAAGAACCAGACCGACATGACCTGGGCGATCAACGCCTACACCTTGGCCTTCGGCGGCCTGCTGCTTCTCGGTGGCCGGGCCGGCGACATTCTCGGTCGCCGCCAGATGTTCATGGTCGGCCTGGGTCTCTTCACCCTTGGCAGCCTGCTGGCCGGCCTGGCCCACAGCTTCGAGTTCCTGCTCTTCGGACGTGTCATCCAGGGCATCGGTGGCGCCATCGCCTCGCCGACCGCGCTGTCGTTGATCACCACCGAATTCGACGAGGGTCCCGAGCGAACCAGGGCATTCGCGGTGTTCTCCGCAGTTGCCGGCGCCGGTGCCGCCCTCGGACTGTTGCTCGGTGGCGTCCTCACCGAATACCTGACCTGGCGCTGGGTGCTCTTCGTGAACGTGCCCATCGGCGTCGCACTGATCGCCGGAGCCTTCTTCTTCCTCAACGAATCCGACCGGCTAAGCGGACGCTTCGACTGGTATGGCGGCGTGCTGCCCACCGTCGGCATGGCATCGCTGGTCTACGGGTTCATCAGCGCCGCGAAGCCCGGGTACGGCTGGTCGGACCCGATCACCATCGGGGCCTTCGTGCTCTCGGTCGTCCTGCTGACCAGCTTCGTCATTCTCGAGGGCAAGCTCTCG
>JBBQFE010000546.1:0-2634 GCA_038321605.1 Mycobacteriales bacterium
CGACGTCGAGGCCCGTTTTCCGCTCGGGGTGTTCACCGCCGTCACCGGAGTCTCGGGATCGGGCAAGTCCAGCCTCGTTTCCCAGGTGTTGGCTGAGGTCGTCTCCGAACACTGCGGCGGCGAAGCCGACAACACCGCCGAGGACACCGCCGGCGCGGACGAGACCGGCTCGACCACCTCCGGCGCCGACGACACCGGCGCGGACCACACTGGCCCCGACGACACGGTGGTGCAGGTGGCAACGGTCCGGTCGTCCGGGCTGGAGCTGGTCGACAGGTTGATCCGGGTCGACCAGAAACCGATCGGTCGGACTCCCAGGTCCAATCTGGCCACCTACACCGGGCTCTTCGACGGAGTGCGAAAGGTGTTCGCGGCCACCCCCGAGGCGCGGGAACTGCGTTATCCAGCAGGCAGGTTCTCGTTCAACGTCAAGGGCGGCCGGTGCGAGAACTGTCAGGGCGAGGGCACCGTGGCGGTCGAGCTGCTCTTCCTGCCAGGCACCTACGGTCCCTGCCCGGTGTGTCACGGCAGCCGCTACAACCCCGAGACGCTGCGGATCCGTTATCGCGGCAGGACGATCGCCGACGTGCTGGGCCTCACCGTCACCGAGGCCGCCGAGTTCCTCGCTGACGTGCCCGCCGTCGAACGCAGCCTGCGCACGCTGGTGAAGGTGGGACTGGGTTACCTTCGCCTCGGCCAGCCGGCCACCGAGCTTTCCGGAGGCGAGGCCCAACGGATCAAGCTCGCCACCGAGCTCCAGCGGAGCCATCGCGGTCACACGCTCTACCTGCTCGATGAACCGACCACCGGCCTGCATCCCGCGGACGTGGATGTGCTCATGGCGCAACTGCACGAGCTGGTGGACGCCGGCAACACCGTGGTCGTGATCGAGCACGACCTGCGAGTGGTGGCCGACGCGGACTGGGTGATCGACCTCGGTCCCGGCGGCGGTGACCGTGGCGGCCGGATCGTGGCCACCGGTACCCCCGTCGAGCTGGCCGGGGCGGACACGCCGACGGGGCGCTATCTCGCCGCGCGAAGGTCCGCCGGCAGGCTCACCAGCGGTTGACGTCGGTCAGTCTGACGACGGCTTCGCCGGCCTCGTCGCTGGCCGCCAGTTCGATCGAGGCGGTGATCGACCAGTCGTGGTCGCCGTCCGGATCGTCGAAGACCTGGCGGACCAGCCACTGGGTCGGCGTGACCTCGATGTGCAACAGGGCGGGGCTGCGCGCGTCGGCACCGATCCCGATGGCGTCGTACTCGCTGAAGTATTCGGTCAACGCCTCCTGCCAGAGCTCGGCGGTCCAGCCCGCTTCGCCGTCCAGCTCACCGAGCTCGTGATAGCGACGGCGGGCGGCCAATTCGACGCGCCGGAACATGGCATTGCGCACCAGCGTGGTGAAGGCGCGGGTGTTGGCGGTCAGCCGCCTGGTCGGCGGCGCCACCGCCCGCAGGGTCGCGGGATCGGCCGGGTCGTAGGCGGTGAGCTGCTCCCATTCGTCCAGCAGGCTGGAATCGACCTGGTGGACGACCTCGCCCAGCCACTCGGTCAGCTCGGTGACGGCCTCGGTACGGGCCACCGCCGGGACCCCCGCCCGCAGTGCTCGGTAGCTGTCACTGAGGTAGCGCAGCACCAGGCCTTCGGACCGGGTCAGGCCGTAGTAGGAGACGTATTCCCCGAACGTCATGGCGCGTTCCCACATCTCGCGCACCACCGACTTCGGCGAGAGCTGGACCTCGAGCAACCAGGGATGGCTCTGGCAGTAGATCGCGAACAGCGCCTCGAGGAAGTCGGCCAGTGGCTTCGGATAGCTGACCTCCTCGAGCAGCTCCATCCGCTCGTCGTACTCGATACCTTCCGATTTCATCACCGCGATCGCCTCGCCGCGGGCCTTGTGCTGCTGCGCGGAAAGGATCTGCCGCGGATCCTCCAAGGTCGCCTCGATCACCGACAGGACATCGAGAAAGTGTGTCTCGGACTCCAGGTCGAGCACCTCGATGGCCGCCAGTGCGAACGTGGACAACGGTTGATTGAGCGCGAAGTTCATCGGCAGGTCCACCGTTAGCGCAACCGTGCGGCCGGTCTCGTCAGGCACGTCGAGCCGCTGTACGACGCCGGCGGCCACCAGGGAACGGTAGGCCTGAATAGCCTCGCGGACGTGGCGGCGCTGGGCGGGCGCCGGATCATGATTGTCGGTGAGCAGTTTCCGCATGGCGGCAAAGGCATCCCCAGGTCGCGCGATGACGTTGAGCAGCATCGCGTGGGTGACCCTGAAGTGTGAGGTCAGCGGTTCCGGTGGCGCGGCGAGCAGGCGATCGTGGGTGGCCTTGGTCCAGGACACGAAGCCGTCCGGCGCCTTCTTGCGCTGGACCCGCCGACGCTTCTTCTCATCGTCGCCCGCCCGGGCCAGCAACCTGACGTTCTCCACCTCGTGCTCGGGAGCCTGCACGACCACCGTCCCGGCCGTGTCGAAGCCGGCCCGGCCCGCGCGACCGGCGATCTGATGGAACTCACGAGCCTGCAGGTGCCTGGTCCGGGTTCCGTCGTACTTGCTCAGCGACGAGAAGACCACGGTACGAATGGGCACATTGATGCCCACGCCCAGCGTGTCGGTGCCGCAGATGATCTTCAGG
>JBBQFE010000547.1:0-2615 GCA_038321605.1 Mycobacteriales bacterium
GGCCAGCTGATCAACGCCATCGCACCAGGCCAGCGCGCCATCCCCCATGACGAGGCCGAACGCGCCGGTCTCTACCGAACTCTGCTGACGGGCCGGCAGATGCTCATCGTGCTGGACAACGCCGCCGACGAATCCCAGGTCCGGATGCTGCTGCCCGGTGACGGACCCAGCCTGATGCTGATCACCAGCCGGCGCCGACTCAGCGGGCTGGAGAATGCCCACCGACTGAGCCTGGTGCCGCTGACTCGCGCGTACGGCGTCGAAATGCTGACCAACCTGCTGGGTCGCCAGCCAGCGCTCGATACTGCCACCGTTCAGCGCCTCGCCGAGCTCGGCGTACACCTCCCGCTCGCGTTGCGTCTCATCGGCAACCGCCTAGCCAGCCACCCGGACATCAGCGCGGGCCGGTTCGCCCAGCGACTCAGCGTCGAAGAACACCGGCTGGAGGCCCTGACCGCCGGAGACATGCGGATCACTGCCGTCTTCACCTCCTCGTACGTGCAGTTGTCCGCTGACGCCCAACAGCTGTTCCGGCGGTTGGCGCTCATCCCCGCCGAGGACACCGGACCGGCGATGGCCGCAGTGCTTGCCGACCTGCCATTGGCGGAGACGGAGTTGGCCCTGGACGAGCTGGTCGAGTTCGGGCTGCTCCAGACGCGGTTCACCGACCGGTACCGGCTGCACGACCTGATCCGACTGTTCGCCCGTGCCCGCCTGGACACAGAGGAGTCAGCAGCGGAGGTCGCCGACACCGGGGCCCGGGTCGAAGACTGGCTGCTGTCCACGGCGACAGTCGCCGGCCGCCGGTGCGATTGGGATTTCGGATCACTGCCTGCGGACTGGGATGACCGGGTCCCGATGCAGACCGTCGATCTGGCGCGGCAGTGGCTGGTATCTGAGTCCGACAACTGGCTGGAGGCGCTACGGACTGCCGCCCAAGGTCGCCGGTTCAAGGCCGTGATTGGCCTGGCCGACGCTTTGAACTGGTTCTCCGACAGCTGGCCGAGGTTGTCCCGAGTCTCGTGGAACTTTGAGGTGGCGGTCCCCCGCCTGAGTCCTACCTCGCGGTAGGAGTTGGGCGTCCGCCAAGACACTCGTCTCAAGAAGGGGACCGCTATGAACAAGAACTACCAGAGGAAGACCCGGAAGGTCGCTCCCGACGCGCCCGGGATGGTCGTGCCCGAGCACGTCACCGTCACGCTGAACGAGATCGCCGCTGACATGCAGGAAGGGCTGCTGGCGTTGGCTGTCGGCGCTGGCCTGCAGGTGATGCAGGCGATGTTCACCGAGAACGTCACCCAGCTGTGCGGCGCGAAGGGTCAGCACGACCCGGAGCGGGCCGGCTACCGGCACGGCACCGAGGCCGGCTCGGTCACCCTCGGTGGCCGACGGGTGCCGGTGCAGCGCCCCCGGGTCCGGGCCGCGGACGGCAGCGGCGAACTGGCGTTGCCGGCGTATGAGCTGTTCTCCTCGACCGAGGTCCTCGGCCAGATGGCCATGCAGCGCATGCTTGCCGGCCTGTCCACGCGGCGCTACCGGGTCGGTCTGGAGCCGGTCGGCGCCGAGGTGACCGCGAGCTCGAGCGCAACGAGCCGGTCGGCGGTGTCCCGCAAGTTCGTGACGATGACCGAGACCGCCCTCGGCGAGCTGCTCAGCGCCGACCTGTCCGAGCTGGACCTGGTCGCCTTCATGGTCGACGGCGTGTACTTCGCCGAACACCTGTGCGTCGTTGCCCTCGGCATCGACATCGCCGGCGGCAAACACCCGCTCGCTGTCGCCGAGGGGTCGACCGAGAACACCACCGTAGTAAGGGATCTCATCGTCAGCCTGCGTGAGCGGGGCCTGGACGTGACCAAGCCCATCCTGGCCGTCCTGGACGGTTCGAAGGCACTGCGACGGGCCGTCCTGGACGTCTTCGACAAGCCCGTGCTCGCTCGCTGCCAACTTCACAAGATCAGGAACGTCACCGACAAGCTGCCCCAGCACCTGCGCCCCGCGGTCAGCAAGAAGATGCGCCATGCCTACCACGCTGACAGTGCCCTGGTCGCACAGGTCGAGCTCGAGGCCCTGGCCCGGGACCTCGACAAGACCCACCCCGGCGCCGCCGGGAGCCTGCGCGAAGGACTCGAAGAGACCCTGACCGTGCTGCGACTGAACCTGCCACCCACGCTCGCGCGCACGTTCCGCAGCACAAACGCCGTCGAGTCGATGATCGAAATCTGCAGGGAACACGCGAAGAACGTCAAGCGCTGGCGCGACGGACAGATGGCACTGCGCTGGTGCGCCGCCGGGATGATCGAGGCCGGCAAGCAGTTCCGCCGCGTCAACGGGCACATGCACCTCCAGACACTCCGCGTCGCCCTCGAACGGGAGACCAGCACAACTGTCGGAGCCACCTGCCATGATCAGGACGTCAACGCAGCCTGATGATCCACCGGGCCGCCACCGAAGTTCCACGGAACTCGGGACAACCTCAGCTTGCGCCATTGATCGATGGTCACCTCGGAGGTCACCATGATTACTCCGTCGCTGTCGTCGCCGGCGACCGCCCCCGCCCAGCCCGCCGGTCGGCTGTCGCTCGGGCGTACGGCAGACACGACGACCCCTCGGCCTTG
>JBBQFE010000548.1:0-2613 GCA_038321605.1 Mycobacteriales bacterium
CCCGGCCGATCATCAACACCCGGGACGAACCGCACGCCGACGCCGAGAAATACCGGCGCCTGCACGTGATCCTGGGCGATGCGAACCTTTCCGAACTGGCCACCTTCCTCAAGGTGGGCACCACCTCGCTGGTGCTGAGCATGATCGAGAGCGGCTGGCTCGGTGACGATCTGCGGATCGCCGAACCGGTACGCGAGCTCCGCGCTGTGAGCCACGATCCCAGCCTGAAGCACCAGGTGCGGATGGCTGACGGGCGCCTCATGACCGCCCTGCAGATCCAGGTGGAGTACCTGGACCGCGCCCGCAAGTACGTCGATGACCGGCTCGGCTCGGATGCCGACGTCCAGACGGTGCAGGTCCTGGCCGAGTGGGAGTCGGTGTTGGACCGGCTGCAGAGCGACCCGATGCTGCTTGCCGGCGAGCTGGACTGGGTCGCCAAACTGAGGTTGCTCAACGGTTTCCGGGATCGGAACGGCCTTGACTGGTCTTCGGCCAGGCTGCACGCCGTCGACCTGCAGTACGCAGACATCAGGCCGGAGAAGGGCCTCTACCGGCGGTTGGTGCAGCGTGGCTCGATGCGTCGGATGATCACCGACGAGCAGGCCCAGGCAGCGGTGTCGGAGCCGCCCACCGAGACCCGTGCCTACTTCCGGGGTGAATGCCTGCGGCGCTATCCCGAATCGGTGGCCGCCGCCTCGTGGGACTCGGTGATCTTCGACGTCGGACAACAGTCCTTGGTGCGGGTTCCCACCATGGAGCCCCTGCGCGGGTCCAAGGCACACGTGCAGTCGTTGCTCGACAGGTGTGAGACAGCCGCCGAGCTGGTCGAGGAACTGCTCGGGCGCTAGGCCCGGTCACAAGTTGCCCGCTGATGCCGGGTGCTGCAAGCACGCCGACGAGGGCCGCCCACTAGTGTCGGGGGATGCCCGTCGAACGGCGGAACTGCGGAGGTGAACATGGCCAGTCACGAAGGTGGACAGACGCGACCGTCCAAGCAGCGCGAGGACGAGACCAGCACGACCGAAGCGACCGACAAGTCGGCCGATGTGGCAGAACGCCACGAGAAGCTCACCGATGACGTCGATGCTCTGCTGGACGATATCGACGAGGTGCTGGAGACGAATCCGGAAGACTTCGTCCGTAGCTTTGTCCAGAAGGGCGGACAGTGAGCCGGGATGACTCGCGCGGCCTGCTGCGATACGCCACCGACCCCGGCTCATCCTCGTTCGTCGAGTTCCTGTCTGCTGCCGCCGCGGACCTGTTGCCGTCCAGGCAGGTCGGCCTGATGGACTCGACGTCGGCCATGACGGCGTCCCCGCACGCGACCACCATCGTGGCTGCGAACTTCGACGGTGGCGTCATCATGGCGGGGGACCGCCGGGCCACCATGGGCAACATCATCGCTCAGCGCGACATCGAGAAGGTGTTCGCCTCCGATGACTACTCGCTCGTCGGGATCGCCGGAACGGCGGGCATGGCCATCGAGATGGTCCGGTTGTTCCAAGTCGAACTGGAGCACTACGAAAAGATCGAGGGGACGCCACTCACCCTCGACGGCAAGGCGAACCGCCTCGCGACCATGATCCGCAACAATCTGCCGATCGCGATGCAGGGGCTGGCCGTGGTGCCGCTGTTCGCGGGATTCGACGTCGATGAGGCAGCGAACGGATCGGCTGCCACCGCCGGCCGCATCTACAGCTACGACATCACCGGCGGCCGCTATCCGGAGCAGTACTACCACTCGGTGGGATCGGGTTCGGTCTTTGCCAGGAGCGCATTGAAGAAGCTCTGGCACCCCGGCCTGACCGAGGATGAGGCGGTCTCCGTGGTGGTCGAGGCGCTGTATGACGCGGCCGACGACGATTCGGCCACCGGTGGTCCGGACCTGACCAGGCGCATCTACCCCGTCGTGTACTCCGCGACGGTCGACGGTGCCCGTCGGATCACTGATGCCGTGCTTGACTCGGTCGTCCGCGCGCTGGTCCAGCGGCGAACTGCCGAACCAGGCTCCTGACTCACCGACACCCGGAGGCGCGCCTGACCTAGCACCTCCCGTCCCGACGACTGCAGGAGAGACACCATGTCGATGCCCTTCTACGCCTCGGCCGAACAGATCATGCGCGATCGGTCCGAGTACGCCCGTAAGGGAATTGCGCGCGGACGGAGCGTTGTCGTGCTCACCTACGCCGACGGCGTGCTCTTCGTGGCGGAGAACCCGAGCTCTGCGCTGCACAAGGTGTCGGAGATCTACGACCGGATCGGTTTCGCCGCCGTGGGAAAGTACAACGAGTTCGAGAATCTACGGGTAGCCGGCATCCGGCTGGCTGATCTGCGCGGCTACTCCTACGACCGCCGTGACGTGACCGCCCGTGCGCTGGCCAACGCCTACGCGCAGACGCTCGGCTCGATCTTCACCGAGCAGCAGAAGCCCTACGAGGTCGAACTGTGCGTGGCCGAGGTCGGTGACCGCGCCGCAGACGACCAGCTGTACCGCCTGTCCTACGACGGAACCATCGTCGACGAGCCTGAGTACCTGGTCATGGGCGGTCAGGCCGACGTGGTGACCGCAGCTGTCAAGGACGCCTTCCGCACCGGTCTGGCGCTTTCGGAGGC
>JBBQFE010000549.1:0-2613 GCA_038321605.1 Mycobacteriales bacterium
CTCGACCTGCAGGCCCGCAAGGCCGATCTGGAACGCACGATGACCGAGGTGGACGAGGTCGCCGAGCAGTGCCGGACCCGGCTGGCCGTATTGCGCTGAGCGGACCGTCGACCAGTGGCTCACGACGGATTTCGCCGGCACGTCTACCCGGCAGTCGGCAGCGGAAGCGGTGCCGTGCGAGGCGGAAACGGTGCGGGTGACTGAACACTCATCGGTGATCGGGGCAATGTGTCGGTAACCTTCGCAACGGAACTCAGCAGCCAACAGGAGGCCATTCATGCACAAGGTGCTCATCGCCAACCGGGGCGAAATCGCGGTACGGGTCATTCGGGCGTGCAAGGACGCCGGTCTTGCCTCCGTCGCCGTGTACGCCGATCCGGACCGCGATAGCCTCCACGTGCGTGCCGCAGACGAGGCCTTCGCCCTCGGCGGCAACACCCCCGGAGACTCCTACCTGGTCATCGACAAGGTGATCGACGCCGCCGTTCGTTCAGGCGCGGACGCGGTGCACCCCGGCTACGGGTTCCTGTCCGAGAACGCCGACTTCGCCCAGGCGGTGATCGACGCCGGGCTGACCTGGATCGGGCCGTCCCCACAGGCGATTCGCGACCTGGGCGACAAGGTGACGGCCCGCCACATCGCGCTGCGAGCGGGGGCGCCGCTGGTTCCCGGTACCAAGGATCCGGTGGCCGGGGCCGACGAGGTGGTCGCCTTCGCGAAGGAACACGGCCTGCCGATCGCCATCAAGGCAGCGTTCGGCGGTGGTGGCCGTGGGCTGAAGATCGCCCGCAACCTGGAGGAGATCCCGGAACTCTTCGACAGCGCGGTCCGCGAGGCGATCAGTGCCTTCGGCCGCGGTGAGTGCTTCGTCGAGCGGTACCTGGATCGTTCGCGACACGTCGAGGCGCAGGTGCTCGCCGACCAGCACGGCAACGTCATCGTGGTGGGTACCCGGGACTGCTCGTTGCAGCGGCGCAACCAGAAATTGGTGGAAGAGGCGCCTGCGCCCTTCCTGACCGATCAGCAGCGGGACCAGATCCACTCCTCAGCCAAGGCAATCTGCCGGGAGGCCGGCTACTACGGCGCAGGCACCGTCGAGTACCTGGTCGGCAGCGACGGTGTGATCAGCTTTCTGGAGGTCAACACCCGGCTCCAGGTCGAGCACCCGGTCACCGAGGAGACCTCCGGGCTCGATCTGGTGCGCGAGCAGTTCCGGATCGCCGACGGCGAGGTGCTGCGCTTCACCAGCGATCCCGAACCGCGCGGTCATGCCATCGAGTTCCGGATCAACGGCGAAGACCCCGGGCGTGGTTTCCTGCCGGCGCCGGGTGTGGTCACCACCTACCGGGAGCCCGCAGGCCCGGGAGTGCGGGTGGACTCCGGCATCGAGGGCAACTCAGTAATCGGTGGCGCCTTCGATTCGTTGCTGGCCAAACTGATCGTCTGGGGCGAGAGCCGGGACGAGGCGCTCGCCCGGTCCCGGCGCGCCCTTGACGAGTACATCGTCGACGGCATGGCGACCGCGCTGCCGTTTCACCGGGCAGTCGTACGGGATCCCGCCTTCGCGCCGGCCGGCGGCGCCCCGTTCACCGTGTTCACCCGCTGGATCGAGACCGAGTACGACAACCAGGTGCCTGCGTTCACCGCACCCGCGGATGCCGCTGATGGCGCTGACGGCGACCGGCAGACGCTGGTGGTGGAGGTCGGCGGCAAGCGGCTCGAGGTGTCGCTGCCCGCTGGGCTGTCGCTCGGCGGCGGCTCCGGTCCGGCCGGTGGCAAGAAGGCGGCACCCAAGCGCTCCGGTGGCAAGAAGGCGGGAGCGGCGGCGTCCGGCGACTCGCTGACCGCGCCCATGCAGGGCACCATCGTGAAGGTTGCGGTGGCCGACGGCGACGTCGTGGCGGCCGGCGACCTGATCGTCGTGCTGGAGGCGATGAAGATGGAGCAGCCCATCAACGCCCACAAGGCAGGCACCGTGACCGGACTGGCGGCGGAGGCTGGCGCGGTGGTCACATCCGGCTCGGTCATCTGCGAGCTCAAGGACTAGATCGAGAGGCGGGCTGCGCCGGGCGGCCATATGCCGCGCCCGGCGCAGCCCGCGTCCTCGGGGCTGCTGAAAAGCACGCCTGGTTGTTGCAGTGACAACGATAGGCGATGGCACCCCGGGTGGCTGCGGGCGGCGCCGGATCAGAGCAAACTGCATAGTATGAGCCGCCGTCCGCCGCCACTGCTCTGGTTGCGGTACGCCGTTGGCGGCAAGCTTCCCGACGAGTACGACGAGTGGGTCTTTCATGACCTGACCGCGCCGGACTGGCGGATCCGGATAGCGGGACGGATCTTCCTGTTCGCGGTGCTGCCGATCGTCGGGGCGCTGCTGTTACCCGGGCCGCTCAGCATCCGGATCTTCAGCGCGCTGTTCGTGATCATCGGGCCGTTGTACGTCGGCCTGGCCTACGGCGACGAACTCCGGGACCGACGGCTGCGACAGCACGGGCTGCTTCCCCCGGATGGCCCGGACCCGGATTAGCCCGCGATCACCCGGCAGTCGGCGCGGGCCTACTGGCTGGCGTCCACGTCGGTTTCCGGGTCTGCTGCTGCACTGCCTGGACCGGT
>JBBQFE010000550.1:0-2600 GCA_038321605.1 Mycobacteriales bacterium
AGACTCGGACGATCGACTGCGAGGTTGTGTTCGGTGAGGCAACCCTCGACCACCGCGACCGCGCCGGAGGAGATGTCGTGATCATGCCAACCCGTGTCGTTCAGGGGGGTCCAGCACAGCACCCAGACGTCGACATGGGCATCCCGGTACAGCGAGACGTAATGGCGCTTGTTGTCGTCGTAGGCCACGTGCGGCTGCCAGAGCTCGGGCGTGGCCGCGATCGAGGACACCAGCTCCAGCAACTCACGCTTGTCCAGGTCTCGTCCCGGCAGGGTCGCCAGGTCGAGCGTTCCGGTCGACGTCCAGGCACGTGCGCTGTCCACCGGCACCCCGTCGGTACGCGTCGTGGTGAGGGTCTCGGTCATGAAAGGGCTCCTTCGAGTAGTCGGCGTGGGTTGGTGACGGTGATCGCCCGCCAGGCGGCGTCGCCCAGCTGCGGGTTGACGGGTTCGGCGTAGGGGCGGTCACTACCGAGGACGATCGGGTCGATCCCCAATGCGCGGGTGAGGTTGTCGATGCCCTGGCGCCCCCACGACGAGGTGTCGACGAACACCAGCGGATCGACCACGAACGTGCCGCCACCTCGGGCGCTGAAGCGTTCGTGGTGCAGGGCAGCCAGGCCCCCGCCTGCCACGAAACACAGCCGCAGGTCCGGCAGCGATGCTCGCCCGGCAGCGTGCCAGGCCCACCAGGCCGCCTGCAGTTGGGACGAGTACTGGACGACCGGTGGCCACCAGTCGGGGGAAGAGAGGGTGCCGCTGCCCGGTTCGGGGCTGGTCACCGGCCCGGGATGCACGAGGACGGGCTTGTCCAGCTCCTCGCATCGCCGCAGCGTTGGAAACAGCCGGGTGAGGGCGGCGGGGTCACTGAGTCGGTCGGCGCCGACCTGCAGACCGACCAGGCCGCCTTGGAGCAACCGGCTCAGCCCGTCCAGGTCAGGGTCCTGTGCGGTGACCGAGGCCCAGCCGTTGAAGGGGGCGGGCAGCGCGGCCAGCCCGGTGTGCCACGCGTCGAGCAGTGGCTGGCCGAGTTCCGGGTGCAGGTGCTCGATTCCCAGTGGCGCGGAAAGCGAGAGCAGCACCGCGGCGCGGTCGTCCTCGCCTGCGGCGCGCAGCGTGGGGTCGTGGGCTTCGGGATCGACGAGGTAGGGAGCCTCCCCGCAGGTGTGCAGCGTCCATCCGCGCAGCATCGGCGGCGTGCTCCGCCGCCGGAGTTCCTCGATGAGCTCCGGCGGCCAGAGGTGCTGGTGGACGTCGATGATCTCGGCCGGCACAGTGCCTACTCCCACTGGTGATTGTTGCTGTCGGGTTACCTGCTGATGTCGCCGGAGCGCGCCTCGGTGAGCGATTCCTCGGCAGGGCCTGCATTTGGTGAAGCGGTTCAGTGATGCGGTTAAGTGAAGCGCTTCACCGGTCGGCTTGTCAAGCATGGGTACTGTCTGGGGGGTGTCACAGCGACCGCGGCGGGTCACCCTGCGCGACATAGCAGAGGAGACCGGGCTTTCGATGGCCGCGGTTTCCTACGCGTTGCGCGGTTTGCAGGTACCTGAGGAAACTCAGGTGCGGGTGCGCGAGGTCGCCGATCGGCTCGGGTACCAGGTGGACCCGATCGCGCGAGCATTGGCATCGGGTCGTACCGGTTATGTCGGGGTCCTCTGCGGCTCGCTGGGTGATATCTGGCAACAGGGCATAGCCGCGGCCCTGGGGCGCGAGCTGCTGCAGGCCAAGCGGCATGCGCTGATCGTCGATGCTTCCAATGATCCGGCGGTCGAGGCCACCCTCGCCGGCCAGCTGGTGGACCAGCGCGTCGACGCCCTCATCGTGCTGCCCGTCGACCCCGGCGCTGCGCACTGGAAGTGGGTTGCCGAGCGGACCGTGCTCGTGTCGATCGGTGACGGCATCCCTACGGCGGCGACGTCGGCGGAGGTGGTGTTCGACAACGAGACCGCCGTGTACGGGGCGATGCACCAACTCCTCCGAGCCGGGCACCGCAACATCGCGGTCCTCACGCCGGCCGGTGTGGCTACTCCGGACCGGCCGGCCGAACTGGTGGTCCAGCGATTCGCGCAGGAGTTCGACATCGTCGCGACGCTGCACACCTCACCGCACGATCTGGTCGGTGCCAGTGCGGTGGCCCGGGACATCCTGCAGGCGCCGGACCGTCCGACCGCGTTCTTCTGCCTGGCCGACTCGATGGCCTACGGCGTCTATGCCGCCGCGCGGGGGCTCGATCTGGTGGTGCCGGACGACGTGTCGGTGCTGGGCTACGACGACAACCCGGTGTCCGCGCTGTTGACGCCTGCGCTGTCGAGTTATCGCTGGCCGACGGACCTGTTGATCAGTTCTGTGGTCGAGCGGACCCTGCGAGCGGTGGACGAAGGCAAGCGCAGCCGCCGGAAGGTGCTCATCCCCGAGCCCCAGATCCGCGACTCGGTGGCTCCACCCCGCGCCTGATCCTCGGCACGGTTGTCGGCACGGTTGTCTGCTGGTCACGGGGTGCATGATGGCGCTGTGGCTATCAGCGTGTTCGATCTGTTCTCGATCGGTATCGGGCCGTCCTCGTCGCACACCGTGGGTCCGATGCGGGCGGCCGGGACGTTC
>JBBQFE010000551.1:0-2594 GCA_038321605.1 Mycobacteriales bacterium
GCCTGACTGCCGGTGGGACCAGCGCCAGTGCCGCCGATTCGGTGATCAGCGTGGCCAGGCCGGCATCGGTCGCCGCAGACTGACGAAGGTGGCGTCGCATCCGCAGAAGCTGCAGTGCATCCGCCCGTCCGGTCGGTCCGGCGAGCAACGCCTCGGCGTCGGCGTCGGTGATCTCTGCAGGCTTGGCGACGCACCGAAGCAGAGTCAGCAGGTGGGCGATCGCAGGCTCGTCCACCAGCGCCCCGCGTACCGCCTGTCCGACGGGTACCCCGGCCGCCGCGAGGCCGCGGCGCAGGCTGTCAGCGGCTGGTCCGGCGGACCGGACCAGCACTGCCATCTCCGACCACGGCACGCCATCCTCGATGTGAGCGCGTCGAAGGGCAGTGGCAAGGTGGGCCGCCTCCGCGGACACCGAGCTGAAGACGCCCACGCCGATCTGCCCGGGCGCGCCGTCGGCGGCAGCGACCAGCCGCCGATGCCGCACCGTACCGCCGCCCAGCCTCGCTGCGATCCGGCGTGACCCGGCGAGCAGGACCGGTCCGCTTCGCCGGCAGATCGAAAGAGATACCGTCTGGCACTGCGGATCGAACAACGACCGGGCCGACGCTCCGGGGGTGGCATCGAGTAGGCCTTCTACCTCGTTCATGGCGTTCTGTTCGGCGCCCCGGAAGGCATAGATCGCCTGATCCGGATCCCCGATCACGATCACCTCGTCGGCTTCGGCGGCGACGAGTCGCAGCAGCGCAATCTGGCTGGGATCGGTGTCCTGGACTTCGTCGACGAAGATGCGCCGACGGCGTCGCCGTTCGTCGGCAAGCAGCCGCGGGCTCGCCAGCAGCACCGCCTTGGCCCGTTGGATCAACTCGGCAGCGTCGAAGGCACCCGGCGCCTTCAACGAGGTCACCGCCAGGTACTCGTCGAGGATGTCCGCAGCGACGACCCAGTCCGGACGCCCGTGTCTGCGTCCGTAGCCGGCGAGCTGCTCGGCACTGATGTCACGCTCGATGGCTCGCATCAGCAACTCGCGCAATTCATCGGTGAACGCTCGGGTAGTCGTGGCCGCGAGCAGATCGGCCGGCCAGTCATCGCGCCGGTCCTCCAGTCGACCGGCCATCAGCTCCCGGAGCGTGACGTCCTGCTCGGAGCCGGACAGCAGCCGTGGCGGCGGATCGCCCGCCAGCACCGCTGCCTGGCGGACGATGCCGAAGGCGTAGGAGTGAAACGTACGCGCCACCGGTTCGCTGACGGTTCGCTGCAACCGCGCCGTGACCCGATCGCGCAGCTGCCCTGCCGCGGCACGCGAGAACGTCAGCAGCAGAATGTCCTCCACCGGCACGCCACGGCGGTCCACCCGCTCCACGACGGCCTCCACCAGGCTGGTGGTCTTACCCGTTCCCGGACCGGCCAGCACCCGCATCAGCCGGCCCTGGTGGCCGACCACCAACTCCTGTTCGGGATCCAGCACCGGGACCTGGGTCCCCGACTGCGGCGGGTGAATCAGGCGAAAGTGTCGGGAGTGCTGCACCTGGCCATCCCACCACAGAGCGCCGACAGTTCCAGCGGCCGTCCCCGTTCAACGAGCCGGTTCAGCGGCCGTCCCAGCGCGCTCGGCCCATCTCCACCCGGTCGCCTCGAAGCGGTACGCCCTCGGCCCGCAGCAATCGGAGTTGCTCGGCGCGGATGTGCTCTGCGCAGGTGCCGTCCGACCGGAGCACCCGGTGCCAGGGCAGCCCGTCGTAACTTGCCGTGGCCAGGATGCGACCGACGTTGCGGGCAGCTCGGGTGCCGATGAATTCGGCCACGTCGCCGTAGGACATGACCCGACCGACCGGGATCCGCTCGACACAGGCGAACACCCGCTCCGCCAGGTTCAGGCCGTCCACCGGCGCCACCTCGTCGACCGGCACCTTCGGGCTACCTACGTCTCAGTACGAAGGCAGCGAGGGGTCGACCTGGTTCACCCAACCGATGACCCCGCCTTGCACATGCACCGCATCGGCGAAACCCGCTGCCTTGACCGCGGCCAACGACTCGGCCGACCGGACCCCGGTCTTGCAGTACAGCACGATCTGGCGGTCCTGCGGCAACTCCGACAGTGCCTCGCCACGAAGGATCCGGTCCTTGGGGATCAGCGTCGAGCCGGGAATCGACACGATCTCGTACTCGGCCGGCTCCCGCACGTCGATGAGCGCGATCGGCTTCTTGGAGTCGAGGAGCTCCTTCAACTCGCGTGCCGTGATCGTCGAGCCCGCTGCGGCCTGCTGGGCCTCCTCGCTCACCACACCACAGAAGGCGTCGTAGTCGATGAGCTCGGTGATCGGCTCGGTCGCCGGGTCCTTGCGAATCTTGATCTCGTTCCAGGTCATGTCCAGGGCGTCGAAGACCAGCAGGCGACCGAGCAGCGTCTCACCAACACCGGTGATCAGCTTGATCGCCTCGTTGACCATCACGGCACCGATCGAGGCGCAGATGACTCCCAACACGCCACCCTCGGCGCAGGACGGCACCATCCCGGGCGGCGGCGGGGACGGATAGAGATCGCGATAGTTCGGGCCGTGCTGGTCCCAGAACACGCTGACCTGACCCTCGAAGCG
>JBBQFE010000552.1:0-2593 GCA_038321605.1 Mycobacteriales bacterium
AGCCCGACAGAGCCCACCAGATAAGCGGCAAACGGGTTCAGCGCTCGCGAGCCGATCACCAGTAGCTCGGCCGCATCTGCTTCACGCACAAGTACCTGCACCGGACGTCCCTCGATCGCGGCGCCACTCACCACTAGGCCCGGGTGGTGCTCGCGGACCTGCTCGACCGCAGCGGCGACGACCCCGTCGGCGGTGGCTTGGTCGTCCTGCCAGGCGAGCTCGCTACGCAGTGGCGGGCGGGCACCGACGAAGCTGGCACCGGGCCAGCTGTGGGCGTGCACGATCCGCAACGTCAGTCCCCGACTCGATGCCTCGACCCCGGCCCACCGCAGCACCGCCGAGCTCTGCTCGGGGTCATCGTCGATGCCGGCGACGACCGGACCGCGACGTCCGTCACCAGGGCCGTCGGTCACCGACATTCGACCCTGCCGTGCGCCGCCTCGTTGCCGGACCGAGCAGCGTTGCGTGTCGATTCCATCGCTGCCGGCGGCACGATCATCACCGGACACTGACCGAGGTGGATCAGCCGGGACGCAACCGGCCCCAGCCTGCGCAACACCGCATCGCCGGTGTGGCGGCAACCCAACACGAGCATGCAGGAACGGTCGGCAACCTGGCTCAGTGCCTCGGTGACCGAGTCACCGACCACCACGGTCTCCACGCTCACCGAGGGGTACCGCGCGATCAGGGGTGCGAGTAGTTCTGCCAGTCGCGCACGTTGATGGGCCTCGAAGTCAGCGCCTGGCCGGTACACGGCAGTAGCGGCGGACTCGGTCCAGTCGATGGCGGCCCAACTGTGCACCACGATCAGGCCTACCCGGCGTGAAGCGGCCTCGGCAAAGGCGAATTCGAGCGCGGCGTTGCCTTCGGCATTGGCCGAAACCCCCACGCTGACCGGACGTGCCGACTCGCGGACCTCCGCACCGTGATCGGGTTCGGAGCTACGTCGGGCAGTGGGCAGGTCGGCGATGATCGCGACCGGGCAGCGGGCGTGGGCGGCTGCCCGGTAGGCGACCGAGCCGAGCAGGCTGCCGGCAACCCTGCCGACGCCGTGCGATCCCAGGACGAGCATCGCCGACGACGCGGCGAGATCGGTCAGCATCCGAGCGGCCGGTTCGGCTCGGATCACCGTCTGCAGATCGCATTCCAGGTCGCTCTCGAACACCAACGCCGCAGCATCGAGCAACAGTGCCTGGGCGAAACCGGACGGGTGCGCCGGGTCGGGACCCGGTTCCGTCTCTTCCGAGGCGTAGGCGATCACCAGACGGGCCCGCCGCCGCCGCGCCTCGGCGGCCGCCCAGAGAAGCGCTGCCTCCGCGGCTCGCGAACCATCGATTCCGACCACGATCTCGTTGCGCGTCATCTCACACTTCCCGCTCGTTCTGCCCCTTTGGGACTAGCCAGCACACCTGTTCATCTCACCAGCGCCCGCCAGCCGCCAGCAGGGCCGAACGTCCTATGTTGCGGTAGGAATCCTCGATCCGGGACGGGTACAGGTCCTTGGACTCTGCCGTCGGCGACGCGATCGGGACAGGATCGAGACCTGAGTTTTCCAGCAAAGGAGCTGACATGAAGGCACTCGTCTATCACGGACCCGGCAGGCACTCCTGGGATGAGGTGAGCAAGCCGACGCTCGCCGAACCGGAGGATGCGATCGTGCGGGTCGACGCGACCACCATCTGTGGCACGGACCTGCATATCCTCGGCGGCGATGTACCGGAAGTGACCGCCGGCCGAATCCTCGGTCACGAAGCGGTCGGCACCATCGAGCAGCTCGGTGCCGGCGTTCGCAACCTGTCTGTCGGCGACCGGGTTCTGGTCTCCTGCGTCTCCCCCTGTGGTCGATGCGCCTACTGCCGAACCGGTAGCTACGGACAATGTCTCGCCGGCGGAGGCTGGATCCTGGGTCACCTCGTGGACGGCACCCAGGCCGAGTACGTGCGGGTGCCCTTCGCCGACAATTCCTTGTACCCGTTGCCTCCTGAGATCACCGACGAAGCCGCGCTGCTGCTCGCCGACATCCTGCCCACCGCCTACGAGGTAGGCGTGCTGCGGGGCCGGCTCCAACCCGCGCAGACTGTCGCCGTCGTCGGTGCCGGGCCGATCGGGCTGGCCGCCATCGTGACTGCCCGCCTCTTCAGCCCCGGGTTGATCGTGGCCGTCGACCTCGCCGCCTCCCGCCTGGACGCTGCAAAACTCGTGGGCGCCGACGTGACGGTGAAGTCCTCGCCCGACACGGTGGCCACCATTCGTGAGCTCACCGACGGTCTCGGGGTAGACGTGGCGATCGAGGCGGTCGGCACCCCCGCGACCTTCGAGATGTGCACCGAACTGGTGCGTCCCGGCGGTCACGTGGCCAACGTCGGCGTGCACGGAAAACCCGCCACGCTGCACCTGGAAACGCTGTGGATCAGAAACGTCACGATCACCACCGGACTCGTCGACACCAATTCGACGCCCACCCTGCTGAAGATGCTGGCTTCCGGACAGCTCGACACGTCCGGATTCGTCACCCACCGCTTCGGACTGGGAGAGATGCTCGAGGCGTACGACGTCTTCGGCCAGGCCGCCGACACCGGCGCGTTGAAGGTCG
>JBBQFE010000553.1:0-2566 GCA_038321605.1 Mycobacteriales bacterium
GCCACTGTCGGCGCCCGCACCGTCAACTGGCGGCTGGTTCCCTGTCATGCCAACAACGCTAGAACAGGGGTACGACAACTCTCCGTCCGAGAATGCCGTTTATCCACAAGGGCAAACTCGATCACACCCAGTAGCCGCAGATCACTCAACGGCAACCTAGCGGCGATCGAAGGCGCCAAAGCGAGGGTGCCAAAGCGGCAGCGCTGGACCGGCAGCGCTGGACCGGCAGCGCCGGACCGGCGCCTCCGAATCCTCGCCCCAGCCGCCGCGTGAGGCAGGCAGCAGGCAGCAGGCAGCAGGCAGCAGGCAGCAGGATCAGCGAGCGTAGTTGGGCGCCTCTACGGTCATCCGGATGTCGTGCGGGTGAGATTCCTTCAGCCCAGCCGCAGTGATCCGGACGAACTGGCCCTTGTCCTGCAACTCCGCGATGTTGTGCGCGCCGGTATAGAACATCGACTGCCGCAGGCCACCGATCAGCTGGTACGCGACCGAGGACAGCGGGCCGCGGTAGGGCACCTGACCCTCGACGCCTTCGGGCACCAGCTGGTCGTCGTTGGTGACATCGCCCTGGAAGTAGCGGTCCTTCGAGTACGACTTCGCGCGCCCGCGGCTCTGCATCGCACCCAGCGATCCCATCCCCCGATAGGACTTGAACTGCTTGCCGTTGATGAACACCAGCTCACCCGGGGACTCCTCGCAACCGGCGAGCAGGGAGCCGAGCATCACCGTGTCCGCGCCGGCCACCAGCGCCTTGGCGATATCACCCGAATACTGCAGGCCACCGTCGCCGATCACCGGCACACCGGCCGCCTTGGCCGCCAGCGCCGCCTCGTAGATCGCGGTGACCTGTGGAACACCCACACCGGCCACCACCCGGGTGGTGCAGATCGAACCGGGCCCGACGCCGACCTTCACGCCGTCCGCACCCGCGTCCACAAGGGCCTGAGCGCCCGCCTTGGTGGCGGCATTCCCACCGACGATGTCCACACCGGACGCCGCAGGCTCGGCCTTGAGCCGCCGGATCATCTCGGTGACACCGCTGGCGTGGCCGTTCGCCACGTCCACTACCAGCACGTCCACGCCCGCCTCGACCAACGACATCGCGCGCTTCCAGGCATCGTCGAAGAAACCGATGGCGGCACCGACCCGAAGCCGGCCGGCCGGGTCTTTGGTGGCCAGCGGAAACTGCTCGCTCTTGGTGAAGTCCTTGACGGTGATGAGGCCCTGCAGTTTTCCACCGGCGTCCACCAGCGGCAGCTTCTCGATCTTGTTCTTCGCCAGCAGCCCGAGTGCGACGTCCTTGTCGACACCGACCGGCGCGGTGATCAGCGGCGAGCGGGTCATCACCTCGGACACCAGCCGCGAGTAGTCGTTTTCGAAGCGCAGGTCGCGGTTGGTGATGATGCCGACCAGCAAACCGTCCCGATCGACCACCGGCAGGCCGGAGATCCGGAACCGGCTGCACAACGCATCGACCTCGGCCAGCGTCGCATCCGGCGTGGTCGTGACGGGGTGAGTGACCATCCCTGCCTCGGACCGCTTCACCAGGTCGACCTGCTGGGACTGGTCCTCGATCGACAGGTTGCGGTGCAGGATGCCGATCCCGCCCTGGCGAGCCATGGCGATGGCCAGCCGGGACTCGGTGACCGTGTCCATCGCGGCAGACACCAGCGGAATCCGCAGCTGAATGTTGCGCGAGAGCCAGGTCGACGTGTCGACCTCGCTGGGGATCACATCGGTCGGCCCCGGCAGCAGCAGGACATCGTCGAAGGTCAGTCCCAGGGTGGCGAACTTGTCTGGGATCTCTGAGCTCACGGGTTCTCCTCATGCGGTGCGCGGCGGTGACTCATTCTATGCCCGGCGGACGGGGGTGGTTTCACTGAGAACCACCCGTGACAAACGTCAGGGAAGATTCAGGGTGGTCCCCACTACGTCTGCAGGTGCAGGGGCGGGAGGCTGAACCGGGCGCTCGAGGCGCCGCAGGCACCCGAACATCGAAACCCGAACATCGAAAGAGGGATTCATGAACTCCGCAGGTATCGCAGCACGGGCGATCAATCTGAGCAAGGTCTATGGCCACGGCGACACCCAGGTGCGCGCCCTGGACGACGTCTCGGTCGACTTCGCGCGTGGCGAGTTCACCGCGATCATGGGCCCGTCGGGATCGGGCAAATCGACCCTGATGCACTGCCTGGCCGGTCTGGACTCGGCGACGTCCGGCTCGGTGCTCATCGGCGACACCGAGCTGGTCGGCCTGGCGGACAAGCAGCTGACCAGACTCCGCCGGGACCGGATCGGCTTCGTCTTCCAGGCGTTCAACCTGGTGCCGACCCTGACCGCCCTGGAGAACATCACGCTGCCGATGGACATCGCCAACCGGACACCGGACCAGGCGTGGCTCGATTCGGTGATCGACGGTCTCGGCCTGCGCGACCGGCTGTCACATCGTCCCTCGGAGCTGTCCGGCGGCCAGCAGCAGCGGGTTGCCTGTGCCCGCGCGCTGGCCAGCCGCCCCGAGATCATCTTCGGCGACGAACCCACCGGCAACCTCGACTCCCGCTCGTCG